>JBJEXA010000118.1:0-12112 GCA_051885335.1 Oxalobacter sp.
GATCCCTCTGAAGAGAAATGAAAAGCGGCGAATGACAGGATCAGTCAGCAACTTGTTTAGATACGACCATGATTAAAAAAGAATTTGAAATTATCAATAAACTGGGTGTCCATGCCCGAGCTTCTGCAAGGTTGACCCAGCTTGCCTCAAAATTCAAAAGCGAGGTTTGGATGAGCTATAACAACCAGCGGGTCAATGCCAAATCTATCATGGGCGTTATGATGCTGGCAGCAGGGAAAGGAGCTGTTGTTCTGCTTGAGGCAGATGGTGCTGACGAAGTGGAATGCCTGCTGTCCCTTGAAACGTTGATCAACAACCGGTTTGGTGAATCGGAATAAGCTTTTGGGATTGTCTCGTAATATGAAAGCACCGTTTTCTCTGTCTGGTACTGCTGTTTCTCAAGGTATTGCCATTGGTCGAGCCTATGTCATTACCAATACAGCAATGGAGACATTGCATTATCTGGTGCCAGAAGAAGGGATTGAAGCAGAGGTTGGACGCCTTGAAGCTGCATTGACCGCTGTCAGGGAGGAGTTGTCTGTTCTCAAGACAGCTTTGCCAGCAGATGCGCCAGCGGAGCTGAGTGCATTGATTGAAGTGCATGCGATGATCCTGACGGATGAGATGTTCTCAAAAGAGCCGTTCAATATCATCCGTACCCGTCGTTATAACGCTGAATGGGCATTGATGACCCGGATTGAGGATCTGTTTGCCAAGTTTGACAATATCACAGACCCTTATTTGCGTGAACGGAAAGCTGATCTTGAGCAGGTTGCGGAACGTATCATCAAAGCCCTGACGGGTGTCAAGGTGGAAAAACCGGTTTCTGCAGGAAACGATGATCAGGTGGATCTGATTGTTGTTGCATACAATGTCTCGCCTGCGGATATGCTTCAGTTCAGGGAATTCTTTTTCAAGGGATTTGTCTCAGGGACAGGAGGACAGAATTCTCATGCCGCTATCATTGCCCGTGGTATGGATGTTCCAGCTGTGTTCGGCCTTTCTGATGCCTTACCGCTTATCCGTCAGAATGATTGGTTGATTGTTGATGCTGATGCCGGTGTTGTGATTGTCAATCCAACACCTTTGATCTTGGAGCAGTACCGGGCAAAGCAGGCTGCGCAGCAGAAGACAAAACGCAGGCTGAACCGTTTGAGGAAGATGACAGCGACAACGCTGGATGGTACGGTCATTGGACTGTTTGCCAATATTGAGTTTCCCGATGATTGCCGGATGGTTGTTGAGAATAATGCGGATGGTGTCGGACTGTTCCGTTCAGAGTTCCTTTTCATGGAGAGAGGTGGTGGCATTGGTCGTTTCCCTGATGAAGAAGAGCAGTTTGAGGCTTACAGGCAGGCGGTTGTCCTATTGAAAGGCCGCCCTGTCACAATCCGGACACTGGACATCGGGGCAGATAAGATTTTGTTTTCTCCTGAAAAGGTAAAAACCATAAATCCAGCATTGGGCAGGCGAGCCATTCGCTATTGCCTGGCAGAGCCTGATGTTTTTCTCATACAGCTACGTGCTATTCTCCGGGCATCAGCCTTTGGTCCTGTTAAACTCCTGTTGCCGATGGTGACACATGGATCCGAAGTTGATCAGGCATTGGGGTTTATTGAACAAGCCAAGATTCAGCTGCGTTCGCAGGGGCATCTTTTTGATGAAAACATTCAGGTCGGCGCAATGATTGAAGTTCCTGCTGCTGTCCTAGCGTTGCCGATGCTCACTTCCCGTCTTGACTTCTTTTCTATTGGTACTAATGACCTGATTCAGTATGCATTGGCAATAGACCGTGTCGATCCTGATGTTGCACATCTTTACAATCCTCTGCATCCCGCTGTATTGGCTATGTTGAAGATAACGGTCGATTATGCCGGTAAGGCTGGTATTCCAGTTTCAATCTGCGGCGAAATGGCCAGCGATCATCATCTGACCCGTCTGTTGCTGGGATTGGGGCTCAGACAGTTCTCAATGCATCCAGGTCAGCTACTTAAGGTCAAGCAGGAAGTTCTGCTGAGCGATCTGGGCATCTTGATTCCCAAAGTTGACCGTATCTTGGTCTTGAGTGAAGAAAAAGAGATCGCAAGGGCTGTGCAGAATCTGCATCAGGAAGAAATGACGATATGAAAACGCTTCATGGGACAAGTTTCCCTTGCAAGGAATATTGAAGACTGTTTGACGGTCTGAGTGGTTTTCGCTATTCTTATAAGATAGTGCTGATTTGCGGAAATGGTTTGCGGGCGCGAAAGGCAGAGCACTTCAACAAATACGGCTAAACGGATTCAAGATAGTCCCTGCCAGTGAAGTGGCAAGGGCTTTCGGGCGGAATCTGCCGGAACAGGAAATTCATGCCATCATCAAGATACGTTTCTCCTAAATCCATGTATTTCAGCGAGCCGCTTGTGCTTGAAAGTGGCGCAAGCATTGCAGGATATACGCTGGTCTATGAAACCTATGGCACGTTGAATGCAAACCGTTCTAATGCCGTGTTGGTCTGTCACGCCCTGAACGCTTCCCATCATGTTTCAGGTATTTATGAAGATACCGGAGAAGTTGGCTGGTGGGACAATATGGTTGGTCCCGGAAAGGCGGTAGATACAGACCGTTTTTTTGTTGTTGGTGTCAATAATCTGGGGCATTGCTATGGATCGACTGGACCAATGCATATCAATCCAGCGACAGGCAAACATTATGGTGCTGATTTCCCTGTCATGACGGTGCAGGATTGGGTGGATGCCCAGGCACGACTGGCAGATGGTCTTGGTATCCAGCAGTTTGCTGCGGTCATAGGCGGATCATTGGGCGGTATGCAAGCGATGACTTGGACACTCCGTTATCCAGACCGTGTCGCCAATGCTGTCATTATTGCGTCAACCTCCCATCTGTCTGCACAGAACATTGCTTTCAATGAAGTTGCACGGACGGCAATCCTCTCAGACCCGGATTATCATGGAGGGGATTTCTATTCGTATGGCGTTGTGCCGAAAAACGGGTTGCGTGTTGCCCGTATGGTCGGGCATATCACTTATCTGTCCAACGATGATATGTCTGAGAAGTTTGGGCGTGAACTACGTTCAGGCGAATATAAGTTCGGTTATGGTGTTGAGTTCGAGATTGAGTCTTATCTTCAGTACCAGGGCAACAAGTTCTCTTCATTTTTTGATGCCAATACCTATCTGCTGATTACCCGCGCGTTGGATTATTTCGATCCGGCTGCCAAATATGGTGGAGACCTTTGCAAAGCACTGGAAAAGACCTGTGCAAAGTACCTGATTGTTTCTTTTACGACTGACTGGCGTTTTTCACCGGAATGCAGCCGCGTCATTGTCGATGCCCTTATCCGCAATGGCAGGCAGGTGACTTATGCGGAAATTGATGCACCGCATGGGCATGATGCGTTCCTTCTTAATGATGCCCGGTATCATGAGACGGTCCGTGCCTATTATGACCGTATCTGGCAGGAAATCTCGGGGGAACTGATATGAATGCGCCTTTGCTTAAAAAATTCCGTACCGATCTTGAATTCATTGCTGGATGGGTAAAGGACAATGCCTATGTACTGGATCTTGGTTGTGGCTCTGGAGCATGGATGGAATACCTGCAGACGATGAAGGGCTGTACAGGTTATGGTGTTGAGATTGATGACCTGAAAATCCCGCCCTGCATCCGCCGGGGGGTCAATGTCATCCAGCATGATCTTGAACAGGGATTGCCGTATTTCCAGAACGATACATTTGATACGGTATTCTGTCTGCTTGCCTTGCAGATGCTGAAAAATGTCGAACCTCTGATGAAGGAAATCGCCCGTGTTGGCAAAGAAGCGGTGGTCAGCTTTCCGAATTTTGCCTACTGGCGCAATCTGGAAACGCTGAACAAAGACTGCCGTATGCCGGTTTCAGAAGAACTGCCTTATGAGTGGTATGACTCTCCGAACCTGCGGTTTGCGACTATGCTTGATTTCGAGGAACTGACAGACAGGGTTGGTTTTGAGGTCCTTGATCGCGTTGTGCTGCATGAAGGCAAGGCTGTGACTGATAATCCTTACTGCAATGGCAGTCTTGCGGTTTACAGGTTGCAGAAAAAAGCAGAGGCTTTATCCAGATAATGGCAGATACCAGTAAATGGAACAAAGCGTTGAAAGCGTTACTTGATCCCCGCCTGCTGGCGTGCGTTTTCTTGGGATTTTCATCTGGATTGCCGCTTTTCATTCTGTTGACTCTGGTTCAGGCATGGTTGACTGATTCGGGGCTTAATGTGAAGGCTTTGGGGCTTTTTGCTCTTGTCATGTTCCCATATACTTGGAAATTCCTCTGGGCTCCTTTGATGGATCGTTATGCTATCCCCCGTCTTGGTAGGCGCCGGGGATGGATGGCAGTGACACAAGCGGCACTTTTCATGATGGTTGGATTGCTTGGTATGCTGGATCCTAAGAGCCAGATGATCTGGATTGGTATATCTGCTGCAGTCATTGCTTTTCTTTCTGCTAGTCAGGATATCGTCATTGATGCCTACCGCCGTGAGTCCCTGCCTGAGGAGGAGCAAGGGCTGGGCAGTGCCATCCATGTCAATGCCTACCGGGTTGCAGGGATGGTGCCCGGTGCGCTTTCGCTGATTCTTGCTGATATGATGAGTTGGCAGATGGTTTTCTGGATCACCGCTGCATTTATGTTGCCTGGGCTTGCCTGCACACTTTTTGTCAAAGAGCCTGAAATACAGGGAGCCATACCGCGGACCATCCGGGATGCGGTTGTTCTGCCTTTTACAGAGTTCATCAAGCGTGATGGATGGGAAAAAGCCTTTTTCATTCTATCATTTATTTTTCTTTATAAGCTTGGTGACAGTCTGGCAACGGCGTTGTCCATCAAGTTTTACTTGGATATGGGGTTTACTATGACCCAGATTGGGGTCATCGCCAAAACAACTGGCTTTTGGGCAAGCATCGCAGGCGCATTGCTTGGCGGTGTCTGGATTATTGGTTTGGGCATCAACCGAGGACTTTGGATTTTTGGTGTCTTGCAGGCAGTGGCGATCTTGGGATTCTCGTGGCTTGCGCGAAATACAGCAGATCCACTTCTCTTGGCTTTTGTCATTGGTGCAGAAGCTTTCGGGACAGGGCTCGGAACAGCTGCTTTTGTCGCTTATATTGCCAGAACGACGGACCCACGCTACACCGCTACTCAGTTTGCGCTTTTCACCAGCTTGGCGGCGGTTCCCCGTACTTTCATCAATGCTTCAGTAGGCTATATCATTGATTTCACCGGTTGGTTCTGGTTCTTCAATCTATGCTTTCTGCTTGCGCTTCCTGGCATGATGCTTCTGCCAAAAATTGCCCCATGGGGCGCGAAATAAAGTTCTGACCAGTATTGCAACAGGCTAAAATAGGAAATCGATTACTGTTCACGGATATTTGAGGTCAATATGAGTGCTTTAAGCGAAGAATTCATCCGTTTTTCCCTTGATTGCGGTGTCCTGCGGTTTGGGGAATTCATTACCAAGGCAGGACGCAAATCTCCTTATTTTTTCAATGCAGGGCTTTTCAATGATGGGCAATCGCTGAAAGTACTGGCAGATTATTATGCTGAAACCTTGTTGCGGTCCGGCTTGGGTTTTGACATGTTGTTCGGCCCTGCTTATAAAGGCATCCCTTTGGCAGCAGCTGTTGCTGTTGCCTTGGCGAGAAAAGGCCATAATGTGCCTTTTGCCTATAACCGCAAGGAAGCAAAGGATCATGGAGAAGGCGGTATCATGGTCGGGGCTCCCCTCAAGGGCAAGATTGTCATCATTGACGATGTGATCACTGCTGGTACTTCTGTCAATGAGTCTGTTGACATCATCACCAAAGCAGGAGCGACTCCCAGCATTGTACTTATTGCTCTTGACCGTATGGAGCGCGCGGGTAAGGATGGTGCACTTTCTGAGCTTTCTGCTGTTCAGGAAGTCCAGAAAAGGCATGGTATGCCCGTTCTTTCGATTGCCAACCTGAATAATCTGATGGATTATCTTGGCAAAGTCGGTTCTGACAGTGAATTGTCAGCCTATCAGGATGCTGTCAAGGCTTACCGTGATAAGTATGGTGCAAAATAATCCTCCATTACAGCAACAAAAGGTCAATATGAAGCAGCGCCGGTTTGGCAAGGGGCTTGCTACTGCATTGTTGGCGGTTATTGTCATATTGCCGTTGACAGGACAGGCGGATTCTCCCGGCAACCTTGATATTGTCTGGGCGAGAACGGCGGGACCGATAGGAACAACGGCTGGCACAGCGCCGATTTACAGCCAGAAGACGGTCCGTTCAAAAGTCGTCAAACACTATTCCCATAAACATGTGGTTCATATTGCCGGTATGGAAAAGGATGAGAACGGGCAGGATTGGTATGAGGTTGTCTGGCCGTTCAAAGGCTGGCTGCGGGCTTCGGATACTTGGTTTGCGCCTCAGCTGGGCGGATATCATCCTGAAAGATTGCCGGGCCCGGAACGTCTCAGCTTGCGGATTAAAACCGATATTGGCAATTATCCTGCTGCTACCATCAAGGTGCTGGGTAAACCCAAGAGTCAGTCATACAGGGTGGATAAAAGCATTGGTAGTGTCGTTGTCCAGACGCTCAAATGGAAAGGAACCGTGATTGAATACCATAATTCCTATACCAAGGAAAATCTGGCATGGATCAATGGCGTTACTCTTGGCCAAGGCTCCCAAGTCAGCTTTGGCCCTATCCATATCGGTGATCCTGCTGAAAAACTTGGTATCTTTGGGATTGAGAAAACTTTTCCAAGCACAGAAGTTGCATTTGGTACAAATGTTGAACGTTTCCGTTTTATCGTCAGGAATGGCAGGATTGACTGCATGAGTTATCGTCATGGTGTAGATGGGGATTTTCTCCCAGCGCAATGATATGGTGCGTATCCGTTATCACGGGCTGGATATGGCGGTTGCTGCTGAAACAGGCGGTTTAAGTTTCCAGCTTGTTGATGATAAGGCATTGCCTGAAAGGGATACGCTTTATCAGCTTTCCAGATTGTCATCTCTGACAGAACAGCTGGAATATGAGGGGCTGGTCAAAGCTGCTGATTTGGAAAAATACGGAGATTTCGGTGTTGGTGCACCTTGTCGTTTGGGAGAACTGAATATTCTGGATGGCAAGGTTTATCAGGCGCTTTATGATGGCTCGATTATCGAGACGGATCTGACCCAGACGATACCGTTTGCCCAACTGACTCATTTCAAGACTGATTTTTCGCATCAGTTGGGTTTAGCAGTTGATATTGCTGATTTTGAGGCGCAGCTTGACCAGTTGATTGAACCGCATGGCAAGGATGTTTTCTATGCGGTGAGGATTCATGGGCAGTTCCCGATGATGCTGTGCCGCAGTGTCTATTTCCAGAAAAAGCCGTTCAAGTCGATGGCGAAAATCATGGCGGAAGATCAGGTCAAGACGACCTGGCATGATGTATCGGGAACGCTGATTTCGATTTATGGTCCGGATTTCATGCATCCGGTTTCACCGACAGGCTGGCATTTCCATTTCATCTCGGATGATAAGAAACTGGGTGGACATGTGCTGGATCTGCAGGTTGCATCGGCCTCGGCGGATTTTGACAGGGTGTCTCGGTTTGTGTTGATGTTACCATGACGCCATAGAGTTGGTGAAGTTGGGGAGTTTTTGCAGCAGGATTATGATGCAAATAGGGATTTGCATAGGATTATTAAAAGGAAAATAAAGACAGCAATAATGTATTTGCTAAATCGTTTTTGGGGCTTCTGAATGCTAGTTTTTTTAAAAAGTGGTTTGAGAAAGTTCTTTCTGAGCTTAGGTTTTAAATCGGGAGCTATACAAAAAAGTTCATCAGGAAAATCTTCATTCAAATCAGTGCAAAATTCCCTGCAACTTGAATGATGAGCTTCTTTTATGAGACGAAGTAGATAGGAATCATCTAGGATGCGAACATTTCGTTTTTTTCCATAATCAATGACTTTTTGGGGAACAGGTCCCGACATCATGATTAATGCATAATCGCAGTTAAAAGCGGTAATTCTTTTTTCGGTCTCATCAATAATATCGGTCGTTAGTGCCCAATTGTTCCAACATTTACATTGAGTGGCGAATTTGTGCTTATTTCTTGTAACGATTAGATCAATACCTCCATCTCGCCCCCATCCGAGTTTTGGGGTTATTTCAGCCCCCATTTCATTATCTCTGAGAAGAATCTGACACCATTTTTCAAATGCAGCTCCTTTGGCGTTTTTATCGGTTAAAGCTTTGATTGCTTTAAGTTCTTCTTTGTAGGTCATGGAGGAGAGGACAGTGGTGATTTTCTGAGGTTTAAAGTTCTTTTAGTTTTTTGTTTGCCAATGCAAAGCCTTGGGCGGCCGCTTTTATCAGCCAATAACGTGCAAGTTCCGTATTTTGTTCAACGCCTTTTCCTTCAGCATAAGCGCAACCTAGTCTGTATTGGGCACCATCATAAAAATGGACAGCTGATTTGTACCACCAGTAACTAGCCTGGCGAGAGTCTTGTCCGATTCCTTGACCTTTATCATAGGCATCACCTAATTGGCACATAGTTCCTGGGTCATTCGTTTCATGTATTTCTTTACGCATGGCGTCAACGGCTTTTCTCCACCATTTTTGCGCCTCAGAAAAATTTTGTTTGACTCCAAGTCCAGTTGCATAGGCATTGCCAACGGCATGAGAAGATATGGCAACTCCATTGCTGGCCGCTTTTTTCCACCATTCAACAGCTTTTAATGGATCAGTTTCAGAGTAGATGTTTGCAACATTATTTTGAGCAGTGGAATTGCCATTCTTTGCTGCTTTTAATAACCAGGGAAATGCTTTTTCGCTGCTTACAGGCACGCCCTATCCGAATAGATAAACGTTTCCAACATTGCATTGCGCATCTGGGTTGCCCGCTTCTGCTGCTTTTAGCCACCAGCTCAGAGCTTGCTTGTCATCGCGCTGAACAGATTCACCATTGTGATAAATCCATCCAAGAGCAAGTTGTGCCTCAATGTTGCCATCCCATGCAAGCTGTTCAAGAGAGCAGATATCCATGCTTAGTCCTTATCGTGTTTTGCGATTTTCGGGATAATTTGGATAACAAAACGCTTGTTGTTATCTTCGACTTTTTCGTCTCGGTTACTGCCATTCAAGCCGCTGCCACAGATTTGAATCTCAGTATTGTATTTCCGGAGGTCGATGTTAAGGACATCATGCCATCGATAATAAAGGGCAAGTGCTCTCTTGTAAGAGAGCTCATAATTGTATTTTCTGTCTTTTTCCCAATAGCCTCCACCATATTGTCTGTTTGCTGAGTTACCTTCGATTATCAACAAATACTGAAAATTTGGATTTTCTTTATGTAGCTTTTGAAGTAAGACTTCTAGGTCTCGTCCAACCTTATCCACCGTAGGTAGATATTCTGGTTGAATAACATCGCTTTCAAGCTCAAAGATTTCAATACCTTCAAAGTCCTTGGCAATAAAAGTTTTCTTTTCCTCATCATAACGAAGCGTAGATGAGTTACTCAAAACCTTAAATTGTTCATCTAATTTCAGAATCTGTTCTAATTTTTGTTTTTCAACATTGGCATCACCATACTTTGCAATGCCTGCAATAAAGAGTACAAGCATGACAAAGAATAGACTTGTCATTAGATCGGAGTAACTGAGCCAGAAAGAATTGCTATTTTTGTTCTTTCTCATGTTTATTTCCTATCAACCCGCTGTGCATTAGAGGTTGCAGAGAGCGCAGATGACACAGTCTGGGCATGCTTGATTAAGGGACTTCCTGGTTGTGTGTTCTGGGAATTTCTACCCTGCATTTGTTGGGATGGCTGTATTCCTATTCGAGAGGTGCTTTGCTGTTCTTTTATAAACTCTAACAATTGCTTTTGCAAATTAAGGGTCTCATGACGAGATTCAAGCAACTGCTGACGGAAGTCTTCATAGCAGTCACTTTGTCTGCGCGAATATTCCGCAATATCCTGTAAAGCACTGTTCATTTGTATGAAGAATCCCGCATTCCCTTGTGCAAAAGACTGGATATATTGTGTTGTCGTTGCTAATTGATTTTGAAGTTCCTGAGAGACTTTCATGGAATCCTGTGTCAATGCATCATAAGAATTCCGCCATTGGGCCACCACAACACTCTCGATATTGTTGGCAAAATCCTGGAATTTTGTTGTTAGTGAGTTGAACGATTGAGATGCCGTATTCATTTTGGAGACAATACCGTTGATGCTTTGTTGGTATGCACTAAAAGCGTCTAATGCATCCGTTGCATCAGAAAGGGCCTTGAATGAGCGAGTGACAGATTTTGTCATTTCGACTGGACCAATCCGATCGATTTGGTCAAGAATCTGTTTCTGTTTATCCAGATTTTGGTTGAGAAGTGCATATGAGTCTTTGAAGTTTTCTAAAGAATCAGCATATTTATCGAGTTTGTTGCCAAAATCGCCGACAAAGTGTCCCAGAACTTCTTTGACTGCATTCAGACTTGCGGACAGGGTATTGTTCAGTGTTGGCATTAATTCCTGACGCAGAAAATCAAAGTAATCGTTTTTGGAGTTTTCTACATCAGTGGATGTTTTGCCATATACCCAGAATGTATTGTAGAGCATCAATGAAAGTCCCATCAGACTTGCAATCATTGCAATGCCAATCCCAAATAACAGGGGTTTCAATGATGCAAAATTGCTGGTGCTGCCCAGAGCAGAATTGAATGCCAGATCCAAGACGCCAATGATGATGCCGATAAAAGTTCCGCCTAGCCCAAAGTAAAGCGGGGCATTCAGACGGCTGTTAATCTGATTGTCGATAACCTCAAGTTTTTTGTCACAGATATCTTGGAGAATAGAAAAATCGGCGGCGGTTTCAGCGTTTTTGCAGATATAGAGGTTAGTTTCCTTAAGGATTGTGGCGAAAGGTTCTGACACTGGTGTTCCATATGTACTTATCAAAGAAACATTGTTGCCATCCTGCATTCCCTGTCTTGTTAGGCCTGTTCCGTCCAGACTAGCAGATTGAGTGAATTGCTCGAGTTTTTCCTGATTTGCCAACAGTGTCTGTGGGATAAAAGATTTCAGTTTGCCAAGGTTTCTGATGGGAGGAAAAAATCCAGCATATTTCTCAATGAGTTCTTTAGTTTCCTTGAATGACCTAACCTGAAAAAACACGACAACCGCTAGGGCTGCGATTGCAATTATCAGACCAAACATATTTTACTAATCCTATAAGAGTTTTATAAATCTAATGCAGAATACTCTATTCCCCATCAGGAGAAGTTATCGAGATTCTGTATATATTCCTTGGGTATTCCATTCTTGACGAGCACAATAGCTTCAGACTTGTTGGCATTCGTTTTCCAGAAGGTCAAGCCACTGTCAAAAGATGCTGTGCACGAGTCTAAGAAATCTAGATGAGACACAGCCGAAGTTGTCATCTTTGTATCAGGATGGCCTAGATCCATATCGGCGAATTCCGTTGATTGCAATGAGGCAACCTGAGTTTTGATTTTTAATGTAACGGGATCAAGCCCCCGTTTTTTCATCTGTTCCAAAGCATGCTGATTTTCAGTCAGATATAGATGGACGTAATTTTCGGTATGTCTATCCGAATCGATATTTTTTGAAATATGTGTTGCTCCTGGATATTCTGGAACAATATCTAATTCAGAAAGCAATGATCTGGCATAAATACCTTGATGGTATCTGATGGCGTTGAGATTTCTTCGATCTGTCAGATGGTACAGGTATTTGACATTTCTTTTTCTCAGCATCGACTGAATGTCTTTGGCATTCTGCCTGATGTCCTTGAACTGTTCAGTCAGGTGTTGTTGTGCTTCAGCAAAAGACATTTTCTGTTTTGGCGGTGGTGGTTTTACCTCATCTATGGCCTGCTTGAGATCTGCAATAAGAAAATGGATAATATCCGTATCGTTTTTGGTTGATTCAGAAATCTTGTTAAAAGTTGGGTGGTTTTCCAATTTCCGAATTTCCTGCATGACATCTTCTGCCAGACTCAAGTATTCCTTGGCTCTAGCTAGTTCTGCATAGGCTATCTGTGCAGGACCATAATTCAGAACATCCTTAATGGATACCAATATATTAAATC
>JBJEXA010000119.1:0-2766 GCA_051885335.1 Oxalobacter sp.
AGATTCGCCTTGTTTAATAATTGCATTGGCGATTTCCGTTTTGATACGGGTCGCAAAAATCCCCTTGAAGTAATTGGCGATGGTTTCCGTATCGAAAGCCGGTAATGTACCAACCAGTTTTATCAGGAATTTCTTGGCATCAGAAATCCGGATACCATACTGACCAAATGCGCGGACAGGCACCACAATCTTGTACTGTGGATCCTGAAGCTGAATCGGATCAGGTGTACCCCAACGGATATCCATATTGGTCTGTTTATTCACATACCAAACTTCTGCCGAGAACGGAGACTGCCCACCGAACGGCAACCCAATCAGAGTCGTCAGCAACGGGATATTCTGTGTACTCAACGTATGGCGCCCAGCCAGGAACGGTCCTTCATAGACCCCGCCTTTGACCAGGTAAGCTTCTTGGGTTTCGTTGACGATAAGCTGCGTCCAAGTGGACAGTTCTTCAGAAGGGAACTTCCAAGCCAGCAGGTTGGGATTACCATTCCATTTAACAAGATCAATGATTGCCATTTTTCCTTGTTCCTTTGAGAAAAAATTACACAGGTATTATTCTTGATAACTGTACGGAAAAGATCATGTCTTTTCAATAGTTCTACCAAATTATTGCGTTTTTTTACAATTGTTTCGTCCAGAACTCTCGGTTACGGTATTTATACTTCAGATTTGCAGACTTCGTATATCATCAGGGTGCTTTTTCCCCTCAGATATCCCACAAAGCCTGAAACGCTCTGCTTTGGCGGCATTTCCAGCAGTATTGTGGATAAGGTCGGTACAGATTTCCGCCTCGATTATATTGACACCATTCCTTTCGCATAGTCGGTACACTATTTTTCCTATGGCTCACCACTTCTCCCCATAGAAAACCTGACGATGGTACTTCGGTGTGTATACGAGGTGTGGTACTTACAATTCCACCTTGTATCCGATTTGAAGGAGTTTTTTACGCAAGGCTGTCAGCTTTTTGACCTCTGCCCAGCTAGGGGCGAAAAACAAAAAAACCCTGCCGTCACGGGGCAGAGGTTTCTGGACTTCATGCCAAGATAGCATCTCATCATTTGATATTGCGATCTGGCACACTACGGCGCGGCGCACCGATATAAAGCTGACGGGGACGTCCGATACGCATGTCCGAATCGGAGAACATCTCCTTCCACTGGGAAATCCAACCCACACTTCTTGCCAATGCAAAGATACCAGTGAAGAAAGAAGAAGGAATCCCCAACGCAGACTGGACAATGCCAGAGTAGAAATCGACATTCGGATACAACCGGCGTTTGACGAAATAATCGTCTTCCAATGCAACTCTTTCAATTTCCAGAGCAATCTTGAACAACGGGTCATCTTTCAGTCCCAGTTCTTCAAGCACTTCATGGCAGGTTTCACGCATCAAGGTTGCCCGAGGATCATAATTCTTGTAAACACGGTGACCAAAACCCATCAGGCGGTTGCCTGCTGTCCCCTCTTTCACAGACTTCACATACGGTGCAACATTCTCGACGGATCCAATCCTTTTAATCATCGCCAGAGAAGCTTCATTCGCACCGCCATGTGCGGGCCCCCACAATGCAGCGATACCGGCAGCAATACAAGCAAACGGATTCGCACCGGAAGAGCCTGCCAGACGGACCGTCGACGTCGAAGCATTCTGTTCATGGTCAGCATGCAGGATGAAAATACGGTCTAATGCCCGAACAAGTACATCATTGACTTTGAAGTCCTCCATCGGGGTAGAGAACATCATCCGCATGAAGTTTGCGGTGTAATACATATCCTTGCGTGGATAAACGAACGGCTGCCCTACTGTGTACTTATAAGACATGGCGACAAGCGTTGGAATCTTTGCCAATAACTTGACAGCAACCAGATTACGGTCTTCTGGACTGCTGAGATCCACCTGTTCATGGTAGAAAGATGACAATGCGCCGACAATCGCAACAAGCAATGACATCGGATGGGAATCCCGACGGAATCCTCTGAAGAAGAAATGCATCTGTTCATGGACCATCGAATATTCAGCGATGTCTTTCGTGAAACTGTCATACTGTTCCTGAGTTGGCAATTCGCCATTCAGCAGCAGATAGCTGGCTTCCATGAAATTGCATTTCTTAGCCAATTCCTCAATCGGATATCCACAGTAAAGCAATTCGCCCCTGTCGCCATCAATATAGGAGAGGGATGAACGGCAGGATGCCGTTGCCATAAAGCCAGGATCGTAAGAAAGCTTGCCTGTACTCTGGAAAAGGGAACGCATATCAATGCTGTCAGGTCCCATGGTGCCCTTATAGACAGGCAGTTCAACAGATGGGGTACCGTCTTCAAACGTTAACGTTGCTTTCATTACCGAATCGCTCATATTCAATCAATATCCATCAAATAGCCAGACAGGATGCCAAAACACCCATTCATATAAGCTATGGATTATATAGTAATTAATCCATTCTTATACCTTTTTGCGCCAAAAAAGGGATTTTTCCTAATCTGTTATCCTTAGCATGCACTTTCTGTGCCAAGACAAACTTATTCACAAAAGACCAAAATGACGCAAGGCTTTTGCAATGCCATCGTCATCCACCGATGATGTGACGTAATCGGCATTGTCCTTGACAGCCTGCTCAGCAGAACCCATCGCCACACCGATACCAGCATAAGTCAGCATACCAATATCGTTATGCCCATCCCCAAACGCCATGATCTCTTCTGGCCTGATGCCCTCATATTCAAGAACCGCACGGATACCAGCCTCTTTCCAACCGC
>JBJEXA010000120.1:0-2764 GCA_051885335.1 Oxalobacter sp.
GAGATCCGCATCGAAGGCACGGCCAAATAGCGGAATTTTCTGCGGGGCGCTTGACCCGATACCTGGTATACACCGCTACAGTCTTTCCGACAGGAAGTCAGGCCAGAAGGGAAGATGCATGATGGCAGAGATTCATGACCTCAGAAGCGCGCTCGCATATCTGAAGACCCGCCCGGGACAGCTCCTCGAGACCGATACGGAAGCAGACCCCGATGCAGAGATCTCGGGAGTCTACCGCTACGTCGGTGCCGGCGGCACGGTGATGCGTCCGACGAAGGAAGGCCCGGCCATGCTCTTCAACCATGTGAAGGGCTTCGATGATGCGCGTGTCGCAATCGGCCTCCTTGCAAGCAGGAAGCGTGTCGCAGACCTCCTTGGCCTCGACGCAGAGCATCTGGGCATCGAGATGGCAGAGAAGTTGAAGCACACAATCGCTCCCGAGATGGTGGCTCCTGGCACCCATATCGACTGCCAGGAGCAGGTCTATCGTGCAGACGACCCTGACTTCGACCTGAGAAAGCTCGTGCCGGCGCCGACGAATACGCCTGAAGATGCCGGTCCCTACATCACGATGGGCCTAGCTATGGGCACGGACCCCGAGAACGGGACGTCGGATGTGACGATCCACCGGTTCTGCATCGAGGGCAGGGATACGCTCGCGATGTTCATCACGCCCGGTTCGCGCCATCTCGGCGCCTTCCTCTGGTTGACATCTCCACAACAGTTACACCAGTGGAAAGAAACAGGGTCGCTATCAATTTCATAGTTGATGAGGGGGATAGGTCCCATATTCAGGCCATTCGTTTTGTCGGGAACAAAGCTTATACTGATGATGAATTGCTGGATATGATTAAACTGAGTACACCTGGGTGGTTTACTTGGTATACCCGTGCAGATCAATATTCCAAAGAGAAACTGACAGGGGATCTTGAAACCATTAAGTCATTCTATCAGGATAACGGCTATATTGAGATGCAGGTTGAATCAACCCAGGTTGCCCTGTCAACGGATAAAAAGGATGTTTATCTGACATTGAACATCACTGAGGGCGACCAGTACACAGTGAATGAAATCCGTCTTGAAGGTGAACTTTTTGGACGTGAGGATGAAATCAGGGAATTGATTGAGCTGCATCAAGGAGAACTGTATTCAGGATCCAAACTGACAGCAACGATAAAGAAGATTTCAGAATACCTGGGTAATTTCGGTTATGCCTTTGCCAATGTCAATCCGCAACTGGATATTGACAAGGAAAACAGGGAAGTTTCTTTCACCATTTTTATCGACCCGGGTAAACGGGTTTATGTCCGTCAGATCAGTATTGTCGGTAACAATAAGACGCGTGATGAAGTAATCCGGCGTGAGATGCGTCAGATGGAAGGTTCTTGGTATGATGGTAAGAGCATCAAACTTTCAAGGGACCGAGTTGACCGGCTGGGTTTCTTCACTTCGGTCAATGTTGAAACACCTGAGGTCCCTGGAACCGTTGATCAAGTCGATATCAAAATGAAAGTTGAAGAAAAACCAACGGGCAATATTTTGATTGGTGCTGGTTTTTCCCAAGAAGACAAACTGTTGTTGTCGGGATCTATTGAGCAGGATAATTTTGCTGGTACGGGCAACGATGTGGCATTGAGTATCAATACCAGCCATCGTTACAGGACAATTGCATTGACCCAGACAACACCATATTTCACCGATGATGGCATCAGTCGCCGTTATGAACTTTTCTACCGTACAGTCAGACCACCATTGATCAATGACAGTGACTACAAGGTTACCACTATTGGTGGTAATGTAAGGTTTGGGGTGCCTGTCACGGAAATTGATCGAATTTTCTTCGGTATTGGTGTTGAGTACACCAAACTGGATGTCTATGAAGACAGTCCTCGCAGATACGTTAAGTTTGCTCAAGACTATGGAAATATCAAGGTCGATAAAGATGGCTTCCCACTTGAAGAGGCCACTGTCTCTGCTTATGCAGTACCGATTAGTGCAGCATGGCAGCGTGATAGCCGTGATAGTTCACTGATTCCGACTAAAGGACGTTACCAGAAAGCGAATTTCGAGATTTCCTTGCTGGGTGATATGAAGTACTACAAAGCCTCTTATCAGCATCAATATTTCTGGCCTGTTGGTGACGGTACTTTTGGTTTGAACGGTATGATTGACTACGGTCATGGATTGGGTGGTAAGAGCTATCCGATTTTCAAGAATTTTTATGCTGGCGGTATTGGTACTGTCCGTGGTTATGAGGGATCGTCAATGGGGCCAGTTGAACGGGATAGGGATGGTGACCGTGAATATATGGGCGGTAACAAGAGGATTGTCGGCAATGCTGAATTCCAGTTCCCGATGTTCGGAATGAATGATAAGACTGTTCGCTGGTTTGCCTTTGTTGATGGTGGTAATGTTTTCTCGGAAGAACAGAACTTTGACTTGGGGGACCTTAAGTATTCTGCGGGTGTCGGTATAAGCTGGTTGTCACCAATTGGACCACTCAAGTTGAGCTATGCAATACCGCTAAATGCTGACAGTGATGATGAAAAAGAATCTTTCCAGTTCCAGTTGGGTACAGGATTTTGAAAACAATGGCATAATCTAAATGTTTTAATCATAAACGGAGAAATATCGTGAAAAATCTCTTTGAAGCAATTCTGGGTTCCAGGAAATTGGCTGTCTTGGCTTTTTGTCTGTGTACGTTTGGTATCGCCCAGGCACAGGAATACAGGGTTGGTTATGTTGATGCAGATAGGATTCTGAC
>JBJEXA010000121.1:0-11791 GCA_051885335.1 Oxalobacter sp.
TATCCTGGACCTTCTCGAACTGCAGGTTCAGGATTTCAGGATAGGCCTGGCGGTTCTGGTGGTTTTTGTCTGCATTCAGACTGGACATATAGTTTGCAATGGCACCGTCATAAGCGGCGGTATGCGTGAATGTTTTCACCATCAACTGGAAACGGGTTTCCATGGACAGGGAACCGCCGTTCCGTTGCATTTCAGCGATGATATCTGCATAATCTGCCGGATCGCAGACTACAGCGACATCTTTCCAGTTTTTGGAAGCGGAACGCAGCATCGCTGGACCGCCGATGTCAATATTCTCAATCGCATCTTCCAGCGTACAGTCTGCCTTTGCAATGGTCTGCTGGAACGGATACAGGTTCACGACAACCATATCAATGGTTTCAATGCCATGCTTCTTTATCGCTGCCATGTGTTCAGGCAGGTCCCGTCTTGCCAGGATACCGCCATGGATTTTTGGATGCAGGGTCTTGACCCGACCATCCAGCATTTCAGGAAAACCGGTGTAATCAGCAACTTCAATAACGGAGATACCGTTTTTCTGAAGCAGGTTAGCAGTACCGCCAGTGGACAGAATAACTGTATCCATCGCAGCCAGCGCTTTGGCAAATTCAACAACGCCTGTCTTGTCAGAGACAGAAATCAACGCATATCGGGTCATGTTGGCAACCTAAAAAGTAAAAAGAATGGTCAAGGACTGTTACAGCGGTTCTAGGTCCAGCAGGTTATGTTCCGCCAGTTTTTTCCGGAGGGTGTTCCGGTTGATGCCGAGCATTTCTGCCGCATGGGACTGGACAAAACCCGCTTGTTCCATCACTACCATCAACATCGGTTTTTCAACTGTCTTGATGATCATGCTGTAGATATCTGTTGGTATTTGTCCGTCCAGATCTTCGAAATACGCCAGCAGACTGCGCCTGACAACATCCTGAATATGTTCTCTACTCATCTGTATTTCCAATCACAGGCTGTGGCGTATGTCCGCCAAACAATCCATAAGGTAAACGATTTCAATATTGTAACCGCTCATCGCGTGCAAGTAGAGGGGTGAAAAAGCAATCGACGGCATTCAGTTGTTTTTCGCAGGAATCCGCATGGTTCGCCTGTTGTCTCAAGACCTCACCATCAGGTAGGAAACGGGCATACCAGCCGATATGCTTGCGTGCTGTGCGGATACCGACATACTCACCATAAAACGCATAGTGCATCAAAAGGTGTTCGCGCATGATTGCGTGCACTTCAGACATTTTCGGGGGAGGCAGCAGAATCCCATCTGTCAGGAAAAGGTCGATTTCCCGAAAGATCCACGGACGCCCTTGAGCTGCCCTGCCAATCATCAGCCCATCAGCCCCTGTTTTCTTTAAAACAGCAGCCGCTTTCTGGGGTGAATCGATATCCCCATTGGCAATGACAGGAATTGAGACAAGGCTTTTCACCTCGGCTGCTGTGCCGTATTCAGCGGTGCCCTGATAACCATCTGAACGGGTACGTCCATGCAGTGCCAAAGCGGCGATACCGCTTTCTTCCGCTATTTTTGCGATGACAGGTGCATTGATATGGTCATGGTCCCAACCTGTCCGGAATTTCAGCGTTACCGGTACATTGACAGCATCCACCACTGCTTTGAGAATCCTGCCCACCAGTGGTTCATCCTGCAGCAGGGCGGAGCCACACCAGTTGGAACAGACCTTTTTGGCAGGACAGCCCATATTGATATCAATGATTTGGGCACCTTGGTCAACATTGAAACGGGCAGCATCGGCCATTGTTTCAGGGGAAGAACCCACCAGCTGGATGGCGACGGGCGCAGGCTCTCCCTTATGCATCAACCGCCTGCGGCTCTTGTCCGTATGCCAAACCTGTGGATTGGCTGCCGCCATTTCCGATACTGCATAACCTGCGCCCAGTTTCCGGCAGAGCTGGCGGAACGGCCGGTCAGTGACACCTGCCATCGGTGCAACCACCAGCCGGTTCGGCATTTGATAAGGTCCAATCTGCAACATCGTTGTTTGGCGCAAGACAAGCCCATTAGTCCGGGCAAAGTTAAAAATGCTTGAGATAATCCACAGGCGGTTTCTTTGCTTCTTCGAGGTGTCCTGATTCCTGCCAGGCAGTCAATTCAAACCGTCCGTCCCTGTACCAGCGGAAACGGTTGATGCTTGTATTCAGGACAGGCATCCGGTTCGTGACACCCAATGGAATGCCCTTTGCCTCCCGGTAGGCTGTTTCCAGGACACCGAAATGTGTGATGATGGCAATCGTTTGTCCCAGATGGGCTTTGGCTGTTTCTACAATCGCATCACGGGCACGGGAATGGAACTGCCGGGGACTTTCTGTCTTGCGTTCACCGTCTGGGAAAAAAAGGTCAGGTGCAGCAACAACCCAGGCCTTGTATTCCTCTGGAAATTTTTCCCGGATTTCATCTGAGCGCAACCCTTCGCAGGCACCATAGCAACGTTCCCGGAACCTGCGGTCAGCTGTCACGGACATGCGGTGGACCTTTGCGATTTCAAGTGCTGTCTCATAGGCGCGTTTCAAATCGCTGGAATAGATGGCATCCAGATGCTCATTCTTCAGGATACGGGCAAGTGTCTCTGCCTGTTTCCTGCCCTCTTCATTCAGGGGAATATCACTATGCCCCTGAAGTTTCTTCTGCCTGTTCCAGTCCGTTTGTCCATGGCGGATGATCAGGGTGTCGGTATAGTCCACCATGCCGTCACAGTTTTGCGGCGACATCAGGATTCAGGGAATATACCCCGGTGATTGCTGCTTTATCCAATACATGCCCTTCAATTGCTTTCCAGACATCCTGTCCGGTGAATGTCCCGGAAACAGCCAGTTTCTCGATATCCAGCGCATACAGCGTGAAAACATAATGGTGCGGAATTTCATCATTCCAGGGTGGACAGCAACCATCGTAGCCGAAGTAATCACCCGACATATCCTTGTCTGAGGCGAACCAGCCGGTATAGTCATTGATGCCCTGACGGCTGCCATCCAAAGATTCCGGACCAGTCTTGCCTCGGGCGGTAATGCCATTGGAGAATTCTCCTTCCGCAATGGCAGAGCGCGAAGGCGGCAGGTCAATCAGTACCCAATGGAAAAAGTCCACACGGGGCAGGGAAGCAGGGACGACTTTACCTTCCTGATTCACATTGTCGCCTTGTGATGGCACATCATAATCGTGACAGATCAATGCCAGGGATTTTGTTCCTGCTGGCAGGTCACTCCAGGCGAAATGCGGATTCTTGTTGTCAGACATCGCCAGATGCGCGGCTGGGTCATACTTGCAGAAAGCATATTGTGGCGGGATGGCTTTGCCGTCCTGAATAGAATTGCTCCAGAATTTCATCGCTGCTCCTTGAAACAGATTAAAAGAATATTGTTATTTTGCCAGAGGAAAAAGGATTCTGGCATTACTTGCGGGGCGTTTCCAGCCAGAAAGTCACAGGACCGTCATTGATCAGGGAAACCTGCATATCCGCACCAAACCGGCCTGTTGCCACCTTGGTGATGTCAGGCTGTTCCTGTGCCCGTTCAACAAAATAATCAAACAGCTTCCTGCCGACATCTGGTGGTGCGGCAGGTGAGAAAGAAGGGCGTGTACCAGACTTCGTATCTGCCGCCAAAGTGAACTGGGGCACCAGCAGCAGTTCCCCACCGATGGCAGAAACCGACAGATTCATCTTGCCGCACGGATCAGAAAACACCCGGTAATTCACCAGACGTTTCAGCAGCAGGTCTGCTTCTTTCTCCGTATCATCCCGCTCTGCACAGACCAACACCATCAAGCCATGACCGATCCGGCCAATTTCCATCGAATCTATGTGAACCGCCGCTTGGCGGACCCGCTGCAACAACGCAATCATCCCTTGCTCCCCATAAATCTCTTGCCTTGTCAGGCAGGATACAGTGCCCCGAGGATTCTCGGTCCCCTGGCACCTGTCACCGCAGGCAGGTTGCCTGGTTTCCGGACGGTGAACCGATGTGCCAGCCATGCGAAAGCCAACGATTCCACATGCATCGGGTCAATTCCAAGCACCGTTGAAGAATCCAATGACATATCTGGTTTCTTGGCCTGTAATAAATGGCGGATAGAGCGCACTAGGAAACCGTTCAATGCCCCACCGCCGCACAGATACACCTGCTTGGTATCTGGTGCGTGGTCCAGTACCGCATCTGCGATTGTCTTTGCTGTCAATGCCAGCAGAGTGGCCTGGATATCCTCCCCTCTGGTTGACCAGTCGATATCTGTCTGGAACAGATGCCGTTTCACCCACCCCAGATGGAACAGGTCACGTCCTGTGCTTTTGGGCGGTTCTTTCCAGAAAAACGGTTCATCCAGCATATTCTCCAATAGCGGTTCAATCACCCTGCCGCTTTCCGCCCATCTGCCGTCCCTGTCATAAGGCTGGCGCAGCTGCTGTTGGATAAAGGCATCCATCAGCATGTTGCCGGGCCCCGTGTCAAACCCTGTCACTGTTCCGTCAGTATGCAGGATGCTGATGTTTGCAATACCGCCAATATTGATGACAGCCCGGCTTGAAGAAGATGAACCGAAAACCGTCTGATGGAAGGCGGGTACCAATGGTGCACCTTCCCCACCTGCCGCAATATCGCGGCTTCGGAAATCTGCAATTACATCGATACCCGTCAGTTCTGCCAGCAGGGCAGGATTGTTTGTCTGGCGGGAAAACCCCAGTTCAGGACGGTGGCGGATCGTCTGCCCATGTACGCCAACCGCTGTCACGTCTTGCGGTTTCAGTCCTGCTTTGGCGACCAGCGTGTTGACATTTTCTGCATAGTTTTCCGCCAGGGCATTCGCTGCCTGCGCCTCGCGTTCAATCTCATTCACATCCATTCCCTGCAACTGCATCAACTGTTTTCGGAAAGGGATTTCAAAAGGCACATGGGCATGAGCCAGGATTTCAATCTTTCCACCATTGTAATTATCAGGAATGGCAGCCAGTACCCCATCGACACCATCCAGGCTGGTTCCAGACATCAGACCAATATAAAGTGCCATGGCATTTCCTAAAAGGATTGTTGGATACAGCTAGGAACTGATCCGTTTTGAAGGATTCGCATTCAATTCGGCGAAATAACTTTGCATCCGGTACAGATGCTGCCTGAAACGTGTTTTGTCATTTCCGGTCAGCATAACGTTCTGCCTGCTGGAAATGCCTGAGATACCAGCGATTTTTGCAGGATCCTGCTGGATACCGTTCACCCGTATCTCATAATGCAGGTGCGGACCGGTACTCATCCCGGTTGAGCCGACATAACCGACGATATCTCCCTGACGGACATGCAGTCCAGGAGTCATACTTGGATGGATGCTGCTCATATGACCGTAAGCCGTGGCATAAGTGCCCGTATGCTGGATCAGCACAAAATTGCCATAACCCCCATGCCATCCCGCTTCGCGGATGGTGCCATCTGCTGCAGCATGAACCGGGGTACCGGTTGGTGCCGCCATATCCAGCCCCTTATGATGCTTCAGGCCGCCCGTAACAGGATGGATACGGTAGCCGAAGCCCGAGGAAACCCGGAAGTTGTCCAAAGGTGTGCGGAGAGGCGAAGACAGCTGGGTCGCTGATGCCCGCAGAGAACGGCCTTCAACATCGTAATATTCGCCTTGACCGGTGTATTTTTCATACCAGATGGTCTGGTAATGCACGCCTTCATGGATGAATTCCGCTGCCAGCAGGTTCCCAGGCTTCACAAACCGCCCATCCTTGCGGTAAACCTCATAAATCACATTGAAGCGCGATCCTTTCAGGTCACTGATGTCCATATCCACATCAATTGAGAACAGGTTGGTGAACTTCTTTGTAATTTCATCCGGCAGTCCTGCACGCTGGGCTGCGGCAAAAATCGTCGTTTCAATCGTGGCGGAGCGCGCTTCTACAGCAGTGACTGTGGCAGAAGGTTTCTTCTCACGGGGACCGGCATCACCTTTTGCATAGACTCTGGGGGTGTCACTGTTGCTGTAACGTTCGCGGTAATCCTGTTTGGCAAGCTCGTCGATTTTCAAAGACAACGGATCCTGCCTCGCCGCATTTTTGGTCCTTTCTGAATATTGACGGGGATCCCGGGGTTTTGCCCGGACATCACCTTTCTGTGCGACCGGTTCCTTTGTCACAGGTTTCTCAACAATCGGCTTTTGCGCATTGGCAGGTCCTGATGTCTGAAATTCCGGCAATGAAGAAGACGTGCTGGCAGTCTGGCGGGGCTGGCTGAAGCTCTTGGCATAAGTCTTTCCACCGGATTCCTGATATTCCGGCATGGATGCTGCAACAGAATGCTTCTTTGCATTAGTGGCAGGCTGTTGAGATTTGGATGTCGCTGGAGACTTGGCGGCAACCTGTCGGGAAGCCGGTTTGGTATGCTTGGACTGCGCTGGTGCAACAGCTTTGCGGGTATCCTGCCTTTCAATAGACGCTACCGCAGAAGAACGGCTGGACGATGGTTTTGCTGCTGTCTTGACGGCTGTTTTCTCAACAGGTTTCCGTTCCACCATTTTGACAGCAGATTTCTTGATGGGTTCCTCTTTGGCAGGAGAAGCAGCCTTCTTTGCTGACACTTTGGAGACATTGGAAACAGCTTTCTTGGCGGCTGGCTCCGCTTTCCGTACAGTGGAACCAGGAGCGGTACCGGCAGAAACAGAAGAAGGTGCAACCAAAGCAGTTCCGGAAACCACCATGCACACTGAAAGCAGCATTCGTTTCAATTGCTGTATGGCTCTTTGGGTAAGACGCATCCAGTTTCCCTCTTAAGGCTGCAATCAGTTAAAATAATCTATTTCTATGGGGATAGAAGCCCTGATGTATTGCATCGTAATACATCAATCAAACTTCAAATTATAGCAATTCAAAACGATAGATATAAGTGAATAATCACCGATGACTGAAAATATCACGATGTCTGTACCGGCAGAAGAGCTGCCATTGACTGATGCTGTCAAAGAAGCCCTTGCCATTGCGAAACGGGGATGCGATGAACTGCTCATCGAAGCGGAATTTGCCCAGAAACTCGCCCGTTCTGAAAAAAGCGGCACACCATTGCGTATCAAGCTGGGACTCGACCCAACGGCACCAGACCTGCATTTGGGGCACACGGTTGTTCTTAATAAGATGCGCCAGTTGCAGGACCTTGGTCATGTAGTCATCTTTCTGATTGGTGACTTCACCTCCCTCATCGGTGACCCCAGCGGACGCAATGTCACCCGCCCACCGCTGACCCGTGAGCAGATTGAAGAAAACGCCATGACTTACTTCAAGCAGGCAAGTCTGGTGCTTGACCCTGAAAAAACAGAAATCCGTTACAACTCTGAATGGAGTGATGCCCTCGGATCCCGGGGCATGATTAAACTCGCTGCCATGTACACCGTTGCCCGTATCATGGAACGTGACGACTTCTCCAAACGCTTCAAGGCAGGCACACCGATTTCTGTTCATGAATTCCTGTATCCACTGATGCAGGGCTATGATTCCATCGCCCTCAAATCCGACCTTGAACTGGGTGGTTCAGACCAGAAATTCAATTTGCTTGTCGGTCGTGAACTGCAACGTCAGGTCGGACAGGAACCCCAGTGTATCCTTACCATGCCATTGCTTGAGGGATTGGACGGTGTCCAGAAAATGTCCAAGTCCAAAGGCAACTATGTTGGCATTAAGGAACCTGGCAATGTCCAGTTCGGCAAGCTGATGAGCATTTCCGATGAGATGATGTGGCGCTACTATGAACTGCTTTCCTTCAAATCCATCGAAGAAATCGAAAAACTCAAGAAAGCTGTTGCTGAAGGCATGAACCCAAGGGATGCCAAAGTCGCCTTTGCCCAGGAAATCGTTGAACGTTTCCATTCAAAAGCCGATGCAGAAGCCGCCTTGCAGGATTTCATCAACCGCACCCATGGTGGTATTCCTGACGATATCCCAACTGTCAAGCTCAGCGGCGCACCCCTGCCAATCGGCAACCTGCTCAAACAGGCAGGACTGTGTCCATCCACATCAGATGCAATGCGTATGGTCCAGCAGGGAGCCGTCCGTATCAACAGCGAAGTCATCAGCGACAAGGCGTTGAAAGTCGGTGCTGGTACCATGGTTGTCCAAGTCGGCAAACGCCGTTTTGCCAAAGTCGAACTGGCATAAAAACAAAGTGCTCAGACAAGAAAGCCGTCCATTATCGGACGGCTTTCCCATTACGAAGCAGTCATCGGCCTATCAATCGGCTGTTCCGAAATCCAGTCCCAATGACGCACAGATTTCAGGATGAAAAACCTCCGATGAAACCGTTGCGCCATCACTGGCATATTTTGCACGGTCAGCCTTGACAGCATCCAACAACTCATTCAACCGGACACTGGGACCATAATGCAGTTGCTGCCAACCAGCATCATTGCACGCATAGTAGTAACCAATACCGCCAGCTACACCAACCCGGGTGGAGAAAGTCACGTCATATTTCTCAAGCACAGCCTTGCCGACATAGACATCTGTCTTGTCCCAGGCACTGAAAACCATGTCCGCCAGTGATTCATTCCCCTCAATACTGACCATTTCCATCTTTGCCCTGCCATAAGCGGCAATGATGTCCTCACGCCTTGCTGGCGCAAGATTAGAAATATTCTTTTTGAACACAGCAACCGGATGTGTCTGAGAAAGCCCATTCCCATCCGTATAAGTCAGCCCCTTCGAACGATAGGCAAGGAACTGCAAACCAGAAGCCTCGCAGATACGTACCCAACGGCAGAAGGTCTCGCCATACCCCCAACTGTCCTGCGAATAAAACACGCCATCATCGGCTAACAGTTCATTCACCAGCTGCATATCCGCCAATGGCTGTTGTGGCATATCCCGTTCATCTGGAGTCATCAATCCTTGGCCAAAGACATCCAGTGGTATTGAAGCAGCGTACACATTGGAGGCAATCACCAGATCTGCCTTGCCAGGGTTGGCTTTCATGAAACTGTCCAACGAGCCGGTAAAGGTATGTACATTATCCAGTTTCAGCCCAATGGCATGGGCATCTGTCACCAATGTGGCATCCATATTGATATCCAAGGCAATCACCTGGGCATCCGGGAACTGTTTTGCGAGAAAACACGCCATCAGGCCATTGCCACAGCCGATATCGACAATCACCTTGCCTGACAGGTCACCGACCTGCCCAAGCAGCCATTCCGCAAAAACACCCAACCGTTCCGCATCCAGCTGACCAGTCAGCGCATTTGAAAACTCCAACGAAGAATAAATCACACTGTAAGGCACCTCTAGGACAGTGTCGCCTTCAGCCTTCGCATGTGCGTAGTCTAGATAACGCTTCGCCATATCCTTGAATTTCACATTCAGGCGTTTCTCAAAAGCGGCATTATTCGTCTGCTTCGGAACCCCATGTGCTAGACAGAACTGCGAGAATATCTGCCGGACAGGCTTGCGGTTTGATGGTTTTTTGACTGGTTTCATCTCAAAAACATTCCATGGCATAGAGATATGCCGATAATCAGAAAACGTTACTGTATCAGAGAAAACAGTCTGTCATGCCAAAGTGTTAATGCAAAAAATCCAGCTGACGGGCAGTAAAAGAGAAATGGTTTTATCAAGATATAGAAATAAGAAGGTCCTGTCATTACTGACAGGACCGGATTCGTTTTCATTCCCGAAGGAAATCAACTTATTGTAGTAACGGATCTCACCCCATAAAGCTACAACAGTACAAGTCTAACCGAACTTTTAGGGGGTTGTAAATATTCTAAGACCATCAGTTTTTCGCAATACTGTGGATATCGAAAAATCCCGAAAACTGTTTAAAATAAACAAATTAGAAAATCAGAGGAGTTGGCCATGGGCAATCGCATCATTGGGCTGGATATCGGTATAGCATCAGTTGGTTGGGCAGTTATTGAGAATGGTATCCGTATCATTGATTTAGGTGTCAGGACATTTGATAAGGCAGAAACTGCCAAAGAAGGAGATTCGCTCAACCTTATCAGACGGGAGGCGAGGCTTGCCAGAAGACGTTTATCTCGCCGTGCTCAACGGTTGCGTCAGACAGCCCGTTTCCTGAAAACATCTAGACTTATTATCTCCGAATCGGATTTACATCGTACATTGCCCAAAGATGCGCAGAAAATAGATGGTGAAGGCAAATCACCATGGCAATTGCGTACAGAAGGACTTGATCGCCTATTGACGCCGCTTGAATTGGCAAAAGTCATTTTTCATATTGTCAAACATCGTGGTTTTCATTGGGTCAGCAGTGCGGAAAAGGCGGCGGCTGATAACGATAAAGAGAGCGGAGCCATCAAGAAAGGTCTTATGACCACTGAAGCCAGGATGAAAGAAAAAGGTTATCGGACATTAGGCGAGATGATTTGGAACGACTATCCAAACACGCAGCGAAATAAAGGAGGTGCTTACGAGAAAGTCTTGCCTAGAACAGGTCTGGATGCGGAATTAAGAACACTTTTCAATATTCAGAGAAAACTAGGCAATGCTTTTGTGACAGATGAATTTATCGAAGGCATTGTTGGCACAGGAGATCGAAAAACAGGTTTGCTTTGGAAACAGAAATCTCCGCTCCAAGGTGAGGATATCCTGAAAATGTTGGGACATTGCCGTTTTGAACGTAGTGAATTCCGTGCACCCAAAAACAGTTTTGCTGCGGAACGTCATGTTTGGCTAACTCGACTGAATAATCTGAGGCTTGTCAGTAATGGTCAACAGCGGGAGTTGACTCCAGAAGAAAGAAAAGAAGTCTTAAATATGCCCTATGAGCAGAAAGGAGATCTGCTTTATAAGCAACTGCGCCGTAGATTGGAGAAAGCGGGGCTTTGGGGTAAAGGTGAATATCGTTTTGTAGGATTACGGTATGGCGAGAAAGATCCTGAAATGGCAGTGCTTTGCAAAGTTCCTGGTTGGCATGAGTTTGAGAAAGCTTATGAAAATGCTGGATTGAAAGGGGATTGGAAGCTGATTGCAGATAAGGCACTGTTTGAAAGCCGTTCAGATTTATTAGATCAGTTGGCATTCATCCTTTCTGTCTATAAAGAGGATGAAGAAGTTCGTGAACAGCTGATTGGGGTATTGGGAGATGGACAGGATAGATTGATTGATACTTTGCTGACCATCCGTTTTGACCAGTTCAGTGCATTGTCTCTGAAAGTATTGAATGCCATTCTGCCATTTATGAATGCAGGTGATCGCTATGATGAAGCCTGTGAAAAAGCAGGTTATCAGCATAGTGCTAAAGGGACTGAAAGCCTTGAGAAAACCAAGTATCTGCCATCATTGTTCAGTAGTCGCGATGTTCATGGAACTATGATTCTGAATGAGGAACTGGATGTTCCTCGCAATCCTGTGGTATTGAGGGCAATCAATCAGACGCGCAAGGTATTGAACGCGATTGTCAAGAAATATGGTTCACCTTCTGAAGTGCATATTGAGCTTGGCAGGGATTTATCCCGCAGTTTTTCAGAAAGAAACAGCATTGCAAGAGAACAGAAAAAATATGCGGATAACAAAGAGATATTGGTAAAGCTATTCCGGGAACAGTTTAATGCAGAACCAAATGCGCGTAATTTGGAAAAATTCCGGCTTTACAAAGAACAGCAAGGTAAGAGTCTTTATTGTTTGAAACCGATTGATATTGGTCGTCTTCTTGAACCAGGGTATGTTGAGGTTGATCATATTCTGCCTTATTCCCGCAGTTTCGATGATTCCAAGAACAACAAGGCATTGGTATTCACTTGGGAGAACCGTGATAAAGGGAACCGAACGCCATTTGAGTATAT
>JBJEXA010000122.1:0-2726 GCA_051885335.1 Oxalobacter sp.
ACAGCACACCCACGGACGTAAACATGAAGCAGCGGTTTTACTGGGCATTGGGCGTAATACCATTGCGCGTAAAATTCAGGAACTTGGCATCGACGGCGATACCTGATGTGTCACTGTTGTATAACAGCACAGAAGGCCATTCATTCAGCAGGCTTTTTTGGCAAAACCATCCACAGTTTGCCATAATGCCCTGAAAGTCTGTGAAAAAGTCTGAAAAACAGGTATGGCGGTAATTGGGCATATCATGAGAAGCTTTCTGGGAAAAATGACATTTGCTTTGGCACTGGTCATGCCGTTTGCCTGTCATGCAAAAGACACAGTTACCCTCGCCTTTACCGGCGATATCATGATGGGGACAAGTTATCCTGACAGCAGTTATCTTGCTGCCCATGGTGGGAAAAACCTGTTCAAAGATGTTTCTCCTGTTATCCGGCAGGCAGATGCTGCGTTCGGAAATCTTGAAGGCGTGTTGATGGATGCCGGCGGAGAAGTCAAGAAGTGCAATAATCCTGCCGTCTGCTATGCTTTCCGTACACCGGTCAGTTATGTCAGCAATCTAGTTGATGCAGGCTTTGATGCTGTTTCAGTCGCAAACAACCATGCCAATGACTTTGGTTTAACAGGCAGGCTGTCCACCATGTCAACACTCCGTAAGGCAGGGATTGCTTATGCTGGTCAGGAAGGTTATTGTGAAACAGCGGTTTTCCAGAAAAACGGCATTACTTATGGCTTTGCTGCGTTTGGGCATAGTATCGGTACGCTCCGCATCCAAGATATTGCCAAAGCACGCCAGATCATCCAGTCCCTGCATAGCAAGGTTGACCTGATTGTCGTATCATTCCATGGGGGAGCTGAAGGTATGGGGACAGATCATGTTCCCGGTAAACAGGAAATCTTTTTAGGAGAAGACAGGGGGAGTGTCAAAGCATTTGCCCGTGCCTGTATCGAAGCAGGCGCAGACATTGTTTATGGTCATGGTCCTCATCTGCCACGTGCCATTGAACTGTATAAAGGGCATCTGATTGCTTACAGTCTGGGTAATTTCTGTACGCCACAACGTGTCAGGCTTGCTGGACAGCTTGCCTATGCGCCTGTTCTGGAAGCAACTGTCAATTTAACTGATGGAACCTTTGTCAAAGGAAAAATCCATTCTTTCATCCAATTCAAAGGGGTTGGTCCCCGTAGAGAAGTTACCCATGCTGTAGCAGGAAGAATCCGTGCTTTGACCTTGTCAGATTTTCCGGATACCAATCTTATTATTTTGCCAGACGGCCGGATTGAGCGTAAAAACAAGGTGGCTGATGCTGCTGAACTTTACCGAAAACATTCCCTTCCTTCGTTGCAATCCGAAGAAACACATCCAGTTTCCCCGAAACCCGTTGGGTTATGGGATCAGATAGTGGCTTTTTTCAAAGAACTGTTCAGGATTTCTGATACACAGATCGCGTGATTGAAAGCTTTCTGGCACAGCATGTTTCTGAAGGCAAAGAAAAAAGCATTTTGTTACAAAATAAGTTGAAAATAAGCTAAGATACCAGAAATTAACGGTAATAACAAAGTCGGTTTTCTTTGACATTCCGAGCGTATTCCCTTAAAGTTTAAATCCTTTCAGCTGAATCGGGGTTAAGATGTCTTTGGGATGGAAAACATTATTGCGTGCAATCTGCATTTCTGCGTTTGCAACTGTAATGGTGTCTATGCCGTCTCATGCTGCCAGGAAAAACAGTCACAGTGCTCCATCAACAGCTGCCAAGCAGGTTTCTGCCAGATCTGCGAAATCAAACGTTTCATCTGGAAAAGTGAAGAGTACTCAACGCAGTGTTAGGGAACAGCATAAAGAAACCAGAAACAGCCATAAAAAGGAATCGTCCCAAGACAGAAGGTATTCTAGAAAGGCTGATGGCCGTAGTTCTACCAGAGAATCAGGCAGAAGCCGTCCCCATCATGAGCCGGTACTGTCATCAGAAAGACGGGAACGCCGTTATAACCGTTATAGCCGACGAAGAGGCAGGCGTTATGGCTATCATTCAGATTTCTCTGGGGCAGGTTATGCCGGTAATATGACCTCGGATGTGGTCAGCAAACCATCCCACCCTCATGGCTACACCGCACGTGCAACGGATGTTGCAATGACAGCAATGTCACTTATCGGGACGCCATACCGTTATGGCGGCAATTCACCGCTGACTGGTTTGGATTGCAGTGGTTTCGTCAAATATGTCTATAAAGAGACAATGGATACCAATCTGCCTCGAACAGCAGCTGAAATGAGCCGGGTAGGAAAGCCTGTCAGTCAAGATGACCTCCAGCCGGGAGATCTGGTCTTCTACAATACTATGCGGCGCAATAATTCCCATGTCGGTATTTATCTAGGTGATGGTCGGTTCATCCATTCACCACGGACCGGCCAGCGTGTCCGTATCAACAGCATGGATGAAAGTTATTGGCGCGGCAGGTTCAATGGTGCCCGCCGTATCATCGGTGGGCAAGGTATTGATCGGGCAAAAGTATTGCAGCAGTACAGCAGGGGAGCCGATACAAGTCCTGATACCTACAACTATGATGCAAATGATGAGCCTGGCGGAAAACAGCAGTCCAGCAGGTACATTGCCGATAGAAGGACAGAGCAGACTTTGACGAATGTTCAGAAACCATCTCGTGATGTGGTTGTCAGGGAAACTGCTGTACAAGAACCATCATACAGCAGTGAACGGGAAGCCCACTAT
>JBJEXA010000123.1:0-11716 GCA_051885335.1 Oxalobacter sp.
ATTGCTGAAATACTTGTTGTGATAATCGTAATTCGCATCAGGTGCAATAATTCGGATCAATGGTAAGGCTTCCGGCATACCGTTCCGATCAAGTACTGCACAAGTCAATTCTTTGCCAGCAATGAATTCTTCCGCCAGGACAGTGTTATCCATCTCGGCTGCTTTCTGATAAGCCGCTGCCAGCTGATCCGGTGAGGTCACTTTGGTCAGTCCGATGGTGGAACCTTCATGAGCAGGTTTGACAATCAACGGCAATCCCAGATATTCCACAACATCAAGCGGGTCAGAATCGGCTTTCAGTTCCATATAACGTGGTGTTGGTAATCCCTCTGAAATCCAGACCCGTTTGGTCATAATCTTGTCCATCGCAATCGCAGAGGCCATGACCCCAGAGCCGGTATAAGGTACTTGCATCTGTTCAAGCAGTCCCTGGACGCAGCCATCTTCTCCATACCTGCCATGGAGAGCGATAAAGACCCTGTCGAACTGTGCCTGTTGGAGGCTGGCAACATTCTGAACACCTGTATCAAACAGATGGGCATCAATACCTTTGCTTTTCAACGCTTCGCAGACCGCTGCTCCAGAAACCAGTGATACTTTGCGTTCTGCAGCCTTGCCCCCATACAGGACACCCACTTTTCCAAAATCTGTTGCCTTCATTGCTATCTCTCTCAATCTGTCCTGTCTGGATCACTGATTCAATGCTTGTTCTTTCAAGGTGCCTGCTACCGAGGTGATCGAGCCTGCTCCCATCGTCATCACAACATCATTGTCTTTGATGACATTCAGCAAGACTTTGGGCATTTCCTTGATGTCTTCGACAAATACTGGATTGACCTTGCCCGCCAACCGAATTGTCCGTGCCAGTGTCCTGCCATCCGCTGCAACAATCGGTTGCTCGCCGGCAGCATAGACTTCGCCCAACAGCAGGATGTCTGCTTGGGAAAGTACCCGGACAAAATCCTCAAACAGATCCCGTGTCCGTGTATAGCGGTGAGGCTGGAATGCCAAGACCAGCCTTCTGCCTGGATATGCTCCCCTTGCCGCAGCAATAGTCGCTGTCATTTCCGCAGGATGATGGCCATAATCATCAATCAGGTCAATTTCAGCGGTGGTGCCATCGCCCTTCGGCAGCTTGATCCTGCCAAGACGGGTAAAACGGCGGTTGACGCCAGTGAAGTTTTCCATCGCACGCTGGATGGCGGAATCCTCAACACCCAGTTCACGGGCAATGGCAATTACCGCACAGGCATTCTGGACATTGTGCATCCCGGGCTGGTTCAGTCGGATTGGCAGGGGATCGTGTCCTTTCTGCAATGCAGTGAAAATCATCATCGTTCCTTCTGCATGTGCATCAACCGCACGCACATCCGCATCTTCATGGAAACCATAGGTGGTCACCGGTTTGGAAACCAAAGGCAGGATTTCACGAACATTCCGGTCATCAATGCAGAGCATCGCCCTGCCATAGAACGGCAGGCTCTGCGTGAAGGAGATGAACGCTTGTTTCAATCGGGCAAAATCGTGCCCATAGGTGTCCATATGATCAGCATCAATATTGGTGATGACTTCGATGACAGGTGTCAGGTTCAGGAAAGACGCATCAGATTCATCGGCTTCCGCCACGATGTATTCCCCAGTACCCAAGCCGGCATTGGCTCCGGCACTGTTCAACCGTCCACCGATGACGAAGGTTGGATCCATACCTCCTTCTGCCAAGACACTTGCCACCAGGCTGGTGGTGGTTGTCTTACCGTGAGTGCCTGCAATGGCAATCCCTTTCTTCAGCCGCATCAGTTCCGCCAGCATGACGGCACGAGGCACAATCGGGATGTTTTTCTTACGCCCGGCCAACACTTCCGGATTGTCTTCCTTGATGGCGGTGGAGACAACAATCGCATCCGTCCCCTCAATATTTTCTGCCTTGTGTCCATGCATCACGGTGGCACCTAGTGCCGCCAGATGACGGGTGGAGGCATTGCTTGACAGATCAGACCCCGTGATTTCATAGCCGAGGTTCAGCAGCACTTCTGCAATACCACTCATCCCACTGCCCCCGATACCGATAAAATGGATTTTCCTAACCTTATGCTTCATATCTCAATCCCCACCAACAACCTTCTTTAGAATTTCTGCGATTTTCTCATTGGCATCCCGTCTTCCTAACGCATAGGCTTTCTCCGCCATTTCAAAACACTTCTGGCGGGTCATACCGACAATCAGTCCTGCCAACCGCTCCGGTGTCATTTCTTTCTGTGGCAGATGAATCGCAGCACCTTCCTTATCCATGAAAACAGCATTGTCACGTTGGTGTGATGTACTAGAAGCAATAAAAGGCACCAGGATGCTGGCAACCCCCGCCACAGTCAATTCAGAGACAGTGATAGCTCCCGCACGGCAGATGACCAGATCTGCTTCAGCATAGCGTTCATGCATGTTATCAATGAAATCAACAACTTCCGCCTTAACACCTGCTTTTTCATATAATCCTTTTGTCACAGCGATATGCTGCCGACCTGTCTGATGGATGACTTCCGGTCGTTTTTCCTCCGACAGCAGTGCCAAAGCTGCCGGCATGTTTTCATTGAGTGCCTGGGCTCCCAGACTGCCCCCGACCAATAGGATTCTCAGCTTGCCAGTCCGCTGTGGATAACGCTGTTCGGGAACTGGAACAGCCTTGATGACATCCCGGACAGGATTGCCTGTACAGACAGCCTTGGCAGCAAGGTCCCCATAATCACCCGGGAAGCCAAACAGCACATGTTTTGCTGAAGAAGCCAATGCTTTGTTGGACAGTAACAGAGCTGCATCGGCATTGACCACGACAATGGGAATCCCTTTCATCTTTGCTGCCATACCACCCGGTACGGTGACATAGCCTCCCATCCCGACCACCAGATCTGGCTTGCGGCGTCCCATGATGCCAAGACAGGACAGGAACCCGCCAATTAATTTGAAACCGCCACCAATCATATGACCGATGCCCTTACCACGAAGACCTGAGAAGTTGATGGTATCCAGTTCAAGACCATGTTCGGGGACAATCCTTCCTTCCATACCATGACGGGTTCCCAGCCAAGAAACTTCCCAGCCTTCTTTCTGCATAGTTGCAGCAATTGCCAGTCCCGGGAAGATATGTCCTCCCGTACCGGCTGCCATGATGATCAGTTTCTTGGCTGCCATTCAGCACTTGCCTCCACGCAGGATTTTGCGATTTTCATAATCAATCCGGAGCAGGATTGCCAGAGCCACACAGTTCAGCACGATGCCTGATCCTCCATAACTCATCAACGGCAGGGTCAGTCCTTTGGTTGGCAACAGACCCAGATTTACCCCCATGTTGATGAATGTCTGGACACCAATCCAGATACCAATGCCCTGTGCAACCAATCCGGAATACATCCGATCCATTGCAATGCACTGCCTGCCGATCTTGAAAGCACGTTTGACAATCCAGTAGAACATGCAGATGACAACCAGCACACCGACCAGTCCCAATTCCTCACCGACAACCGCCATAATGAAGTCGGTATGGGCTTCCGGCAGATAATGCAGTTTCTCAACACTGCCCCCTAGACCAACACCTGTTAAACCTCCTCGGCCAAAGGCAATCAACGAGTGAGACAGCTGATAACCCTTGCCCAGAGCATTGACTTCATCCCAAGGATCCAGATAGGCGAAGAAACGTGCCCGACGCCATGGGGAAAAGACAATCATCATGGTGAACAGTGAAACCAACAATCCCGCCATGCCTGCAAACCAGACCCGGTTGAAACCACCTAGAAACAGGATACCCATAGCAATGCAGACAACAACGCCCAAAGCCCCCATATCAGGTTCCATCATCAGCAGGATGCCGACAATCCCCAAGAAGAAAGCGACCGGGAAAAAGCCCTTGGTCAGACGATGCATATATTGCTGGTTTCTGACAGTGAAATTCGCTACGAACAACACCATCGCCAGTTTCATGATTTCAGAAGGTTGGATATTAAACACCTTCAGGGAAATCCAGCGGTGAGCACCATTGACTCCCTTGCCGACACCAGGCATCAACACCAGGACCAGCAGAACCATTGCAAAAATAAAGAACCACCATGACCATTTCTGCCATTTGTCGATATGAATCCGGAAAGCAATCCATCCCACAATCAATCCTGCCACGGCAAAAAACAATTGGCGGACAAAGAAATGCTCACCCCAGTAACTGGCGTATTTCGGAGAATCCGGCAATGCGATGGATGCGGAATAGACCATGATGACACCCAGCAGCATCAATGCCAATGAGACAAACAGCAAAGGTTTGTCCCAGCGCATGGACTGTGCTTCACGTGCCGGTGACGGCTCTACCACTGGGGCATAAAGCCATTCATGGAAAGACTGCTTCAAAGCCTGTGGCTTGAATGCCGCCAGGTTCGCATTCATCAGGTTGTGAATCAAGCTCCTCATAACTGGATCTCTCCAACTTCATTTGCGATTTTCCGCACCTGCGCTACAAACACCTGTGAGCGGTGCGCATAACTCCTGAACATATCCATACTCGCACAGGCGGGAGAAAGCAGGACAATGTCGTTTTCCTCTGCCAATGCTGCACCACGGTCAACAGCCTGTTCAAGGTTGTCGCAATAAACCTGCTGAACCCCGGTGACCTTCAAGGCATCATGAATAACGCCCGCATCCTTGCCAATCAGCAGCACCGCTCTGACATTGGCTGCAACTGCCTCACACAACGGTGAAAAATCCTGTCCCTTTCCGAGACCTCCTGCAATCAGGATGATGTTTTTTCTGTCCGCAGCGCCTTTGCCAAGCCCTTGGACCGCTGCCAAAGTCGCTCCAACATTGGTGCCTTTGCTGTCGTCGATGTACTGAACACCCCTAACGGTGGCAATCAGTTCCACCCGATGCGGTTCACCCCGGTATTCGCGCAGGGTCTGAAGCAGAGGTTTAAACGGTAGCCCGATTGCCCGGCACAGTGCCAGTGCTGCCAGGGCATTGCTGGCGTTATGACGTCCTTGGATCCTCAGGGCATTGGCAGGCATCAAATCACGGATACCCTCACCGGTACCGACTGACAGCCATGCCTCACCGCGGATATCATGCAGACCGAAATGGCCACTCTTGACGGTTGCGTCTGTTCCGAAAGTCACAACAACATCTTCCGGTGATTGCATCGCCATGACCCAGTCATCTTCACGGTTGAGAACCCGGACTGTCTTTCCGCCGAAAATCCTTGCTTTGGCATCGGCGTAGGCCTGCATGCAGCCATGCCAGTCCAGATGATCCTGGGTCACATTCAGAACGGCTGCCGCATTCGGTTCCAAGGATTCCGTAGTGAACAGTTGAAAACTGGACAGTTCAAGAACCCAAACTTCTGGCAGATCATCTTTTTCAATGACATCCAGCAGGACATCCAAGGCTGCTGGACTGATATTGCCAGCAAGACGGATTGTCTTGCCTGCGGTACGGCACATATGCCCGGTCAGGCTGGTTGTTGTGGTTTTGCCGTTGGTGCCGGTGACCGCAAGGATGGCGGGGCGGTAACCTTTGTCTTTCGCTAGTTCTTTCAGCGCCTGAGCGAACATCTCAATCTCACTCCAAACCGGCACACCCTTTTCAGCAGACCATGCAAGAACGGTTTTCAGCTCGACAGACGGTCTCAACCCTGGGCTGACAGCAATCACATCCATTCCATTGAGATCCAAGGCATCAAATGTACCGCTGATGAACTTCCCATCCGGAACCTTTTCCCGGAACTGTAGCAGTCTGTCTGGCTGTTCACGGGTATCAGCGACCGTCACCTGCGCGCCGCACCATGCACTCCAGCGCGCCATGGCGAGACCGGATTCACCCAATCCCAGGACAAGTACTTTTTTTCCAGTCAGTCTCATATCATTTCATCTTCAATGTCGCCAAACCAATCAAGACCAGGATGATGGTGATGATCCAGAAACGGATCACCACCTTCGTTTCTTTCCACCCCTTCTGTTCAAAATGATGGTGAAGGGGAGCCATCAGGAAAATGCGGCGGCCTTCCCCGTATTTCTTCTTCGTATATTTGAACCATGAAACCTGTAGCATGACCGAAATGGTTTCTGCGACGAATACCCCTCCCATGATTGCCAGCAGGATTTCTTGGCGGACAATGACGGATAGGGTACCCAATGCACCACCCAAGGCCAGTGCACCAACATCTCCCATGAACATCTGGGCAGGGTGGGCGTTGAACCAAAGGAACGCAAGTCCAGCACCTGCCATGGCACCGCAGAAAATAACCAGTTCATCGGTACCTGCGATATGTGGCACCACAAAAATAGCGGAGGCATCCGGATTGCCGGAGACATATGCGAAAACACCCAATGCCCCGCCGACTAGGATAGTCGGCACAATCGTCAGTCCATCCAAGCCATCCGTCAGGTTGACTGCATTACTGGTACCGACAATCACAAAATAGGTCAGGATCATGAATCCCCAGATGCCGAGCGGATAACCGAATGTCGTGATACAGGGCAGGACAATATCCATTTGTTCAGGCAGACGGGAGTTGAAGCCTGTCGAAATCCATGTTTTAAAAAGCAGCCAGACTTCCGCATTGGAATGTCCCATCAGACAGAACGCCAGATAAATGGCGGAGAAGATGCCAATCAGGGACTGCCAGAAATATTTTTCACGGGATCGCATACCATTGGGATCCTTATAGACCACCTTGCGGTAGTCATCGACCCAGCCGATGGCACCGTAACCCAATGTCACCAGCAGGATGACCCAGATGAAACGGTTGGACAAGTCACACCAAAAAAGCGTACCGACAGCGATGGCAATCATAATCAGGATGCCGCCCATTGTCGGTGTACCGGACTTGACCAGATGGGTCTGAGGTCCATCAGTACGGACCGCCTGTCCAACTTTCAGACGGGTCAGCATCCGGATTACAGAAGGTCCTGCCACCAGACCGATGACCAGCGCAGTCAATGTTGCCATGACACCCCGGACAGGCACACTGCTGGTGATGCACTGTTCATTGATTCCACTGATAATGTTTGCCAACCACAGTAGCATTTCAACAACCTTCTTTCTTGACCATCAGCGGTTCCACCACTCTTTCCATCTTCATAAAACGGGAACCTTTCACCAACACTACCGAGTCTGGCGTTACCTCATTTCCCAGCACACGGTTCAATTCATCCAATCTCTCAAAATGCTGTGCGCCCGGTCCAAATGCCTTGACTACAGCCTTTGCCATTTCACCGAATCCCAACAGACGGCTGATACCCCGTTCTTTGGCATAGGCACCGACTTCCTCATGGAAACGGACACCTTCCTTGCCGACTTCACCCATATCGCCCAGAACAAGGATGCTGTGTTGTCCAGAATCAGCCAGTACATCCACTGCTGCACGGACAGAATCTGGATTGGCGTTGTATGTATCATCAATCAACAATGCACCGTTGAACGCACGTTTCCTCTCCAACCGTCCCTTGACCGGACGGAATGCTTCCAACCCTCGGACAATCTCATCAAGTCCCATACCGGCTGCATAGGCACTTGCCGCAGCTGCCATGGCATTCCTGACGTTATGACGTCCCTGGGCTGTCAACCTGACGGCCACTGTCTCACTGCCAACAGTCAGGTTCATTTCAGTCAGCCCATCCTGTTCCCTGTAATCCGCCGAGACATCCGCATCTTCACTGAAACCGAACGTCACCACACGGCGACCACCTGCCAGTTCACGCCACAGGCTGGTGTAAGCTTCATCTGCGGGAAAAACCGCCACACCGTTTGCAGGCAACAGACTGATGGCACTCCCGTTCTCACGGGCAGACGCTTCGATACCATCAAAAAATTCCTGATGTTCCCGCTGGGCATTGTTGACCAATGCCACCGTCGGACAAGCTACCATGGTCAAACTGGTCATTTCTCCTGGATGGTTGACCCCCATCTCAATGACAGCAGCATGATGGCAGTCGTCCAGACGGAACAAAGTCATTGGCACACCGATATCGTTGTTGAGATTGCCGGCTGTCGCCAGGAAACCTTCACCGAAAGCCGCCCGAAGGATTGAAGCTGTCATCTCCTTGGTGGTTGTCTTGCCGTTGCTGCCTGTCACCCCGATGACTGGAATATCGAACTGGTTGCGCCAGCCTGTGGCAATCTGACTGAGTGCCAGACGGGTATCAGGCACAACCAACGCTGGCAATGGATAATTATCTGGTAACCGTTCCGCCACCACAGCAGTAGCGCCTTTGCCGACCAGTTCAGGCAGGAAATCATGCGCATCGAAATTCTCGCCTTTAAGCGCGACGAACAGACTGCCCGGCATCAGTTTCCGGGTATCCGTACTGATACCGTTGAATACGGCATCAGCCGTCATCCGGCTCCCTTCAACCCATGATTGAATCTGTGACAGGAAAGCCCTGATACCGGCTCTTTTGTCATCTTGCTGGCGTTTATCCAATGCCTTCTGCACATGGTCTGCATCCAAGAACGGATATTTCTTCCCTTTTATTTCCTGATAAGTTTCATGACCTTTGCCTGCCAGGAAAATTACATCATTGGCAGACGCACCGGCAACAACCTGCTGAATGGCTGCCGCCCGGTCTGGAATCACGGTGGGTTTCTGCTTCATGCCAGCGGCAATCTGTCGGATGATTTCTTCAGGTTCTTCACTGCGGGGATTATCACTGGTCACAACGACCTTATCTGCTTGTTCCGCTACGGCTCCCATCTGGGGACGTTTGCCAGGATCGCGGTTTCCACCACAACCAAAAACACACCAGAGTTTCCCTTGACGGGCATCTACAACCTGACGTAGGGTTTCCAGCCCTTTCTCCATCGCATCCGGGGTATGGGCAAAGTCAATTACGACCAAAGGCGCATTCTTACCTCCCATCCGCTGCATCCGTCCCGGTGGTGGTTGCAGGTCATCCTCCGAGGCAATGGCATCCTGCCAATCAACACCGGATGCCAACAGGACTCCCAGCACGCCCAGCACATTGCTGATATTGAAACGGCCAACCAGCCTTGAACTGACTGATGATGACCGGTCATTGAAATGGATGGTGAAATCGACACCATCATCATGGTTTTGGATATCCGTAGCTGACAGGGTCGGTATGCCGGCATCCATCGTTTCCAAGGTATAACCTGTCAGGGAAATCCTACCTGCCAGTTCATCCGCCAGTTCTCGTCCCATCGCATCATCCAGGTTCAGCACAGCATGTTTCAGACCAGGCCAATCAAACAGGCGGCGTTTTGCTGCACGGTAAGCAGCCATATCATGGTGGTAATCCAGATGGTCACGGGTGAAATTGGTGAACATCACAATATCGATCGACAGACCATTCAAACGTCCTTGGTCAATGCCGATGGATGAGGCTTCCATCGCCACACAGGTCACACCATCTGCCCGCAGATGCGCCAGATGACGCTGTAGCTGCACCTGATCCGGTGTGGTATAACCCGTCACTTCAGGTTCCCCACCCACACCGTTCTCGAAAACCGTAATCCCCAGTGTTCCGATGACAGCAGTTTTCCTGCCAAGACGGGAAAGTGCCTGTCCCATCCATTGGGTGCAGGAAGTCTTACCATTGGTGCCCGTCACCGCAATCGTCAGCATAGTATTCGCCGGTTCACCATAAAACGCTGAAGTGATTGGACCGGCATTTTCCTTCAGTCCTGTCACACCGATATGTGGTATCTGCCATTCAGGATGCCAGGCAAATCCTTCTGATTCGTAGACCACGGCAACCGCACCATTCCGGATGGCATCTGCGATGTAATGCCTGCCATCGGCTGAATCGCCTTCATAAGCGAAGAAAACACCATTGCGGATACTAGGGACAATGGCACGGGAATCCGAGAAAATCTCCCCATCAGGATGGTTTTCCCTCAGCCATTTCACGGTTGTCTGAACAGTTCTTCCATTCATATCCCTGTCTTCCTATGCATCTGGTGGAATATTCATGGCACGCATGATTTCCGCTGCCAGTTTTGAAAATACCGGTGCAGCAACAGTGCCACCAAAATGACCAGCAATCGGCTCATCGATCATGACAGCGATGATGACCTTTGGATCAGAAATAGGTGCTAATCCGACAAATGAGCCAACATATTTTTTGACATAACGCCCATGCTCGATTTTATAAGCGGTCCCTGTTTTGCCACCGACCCGATAACCCGGGACATGCGCCAGTTTTGCCGTACCTCCCGGACCGACCACCAGCTCCAGCATATGGCGCATCTGTTCAGCAGTCTTCGGAGAAATGATCTGTTGTCCTTCAGGCATCTCTTCCCGTTTCATGAAAGTCAGCGGAATCATGTCGCCATCACGGGCAAAAATCATATAAGCCCGTGCAATTTGGAACAGGGAGACTGAAATACCATGACCGTAACTCATCGTTGCCTGCTCGACCGGCACCCAAGATTTATAAGGACGGAGACGACCTGGCGTAGCACCAGGGAAACCGAACTGCGGCTGTTGACCGAAACCGACTGAGGAAAGCATTTCCCACATTTCCTGTGGCTGGAACATCAGGGCAATCTTGGCAGTGCCGATATTGGAAGATTTCTCGATGATCTGATTGACGGACAGGGTGTCATGCGCATGGGAATCACCGATAGAGGCAGTACCGATGGTCATCTTGCCACCATTGGTACTGATTATGGTGTTCGGTGTCACCTTGCCCCGATCCAGTCCCATCGCCACAGCAAATGGCTTCATGATGGAACCCGGTTCAAACGCATCGGTCATGACACGGTTGCGTAGCTGTGCGCCAGTCAGTCCTTTCCGGTTATTGGGATTGAAAACCGGCATATTGACCATGGCCAGTACCTCGCCAGTGCGCGTATCCAGCACAACAACACTGCCAGCCTTCGCCTGGTGTTCTGCAATTGCTTCTTTCAGGCATTTGTAGGCGATATACTGCAACTGACTGTCGATGGAAAGAACCAAATCTTGACCATCCACAGGATCCTTTGTTTCCTGTAGATCATCGACAATATTCCCCAGACGGTCCTTGACGACCCGACGGCTACCGTTCTCACCTGCCAACAAGTTCTGGAAAGCCAGTTCAATCCCTTCCTGCCCCTTATCCTCGATATTGGTGAATCCGACAACATGCGCCATGACTTCCCCTTCGGGATAATAGCGCTTGTATTCTTTTTTCTGCTGGATACCCGGAATTTCCAAAGCCTTGATTTTTTCTGCAGTTTCCAGATCAACCTGACGTTTCAAATAGACGAAACTCTTTTCGGAATTCAACTTGGCCATCAGAGTGTCTTCCGGCATTTCTAACAGTTCTGCCAACCGATAGAGTTTTTCCTTTGGAGCACTGGAAGCATCTTCAGGAATCGCCCAGATGGCTTTCACCTGCATACTGGACGCCAGTACTTTACCATTCCGGTCGAGGATGCGTCCGCGGATAGCAGGCATCTCCAACCTTCTAGCATAGCGGTTTTCACCCTGTTTCTGCAGAAAATCCGTGGAAAGCACCTGAAGCCACAGTGCCCGAATCCCCAAGGCAATGAAGGCCGCGAACAGCAGCCCCAGCACAATCTTTGAACGCATGGGCGACAACGCAGCACGGGGACGGATAGAAGAAAAAGAAACCGGACTGGTGGCTGTTTCATAATCGCCACCATGATGCACGCTCTTCAGAAAATCCTTACAGAAATCGGTCAGACGTCTCATCATAATCTATTCCGTCCTCAAAAATTCTGTATT
>JBJEXA010000124.1:0-2687 GCA_051885335.1 Oxalobacter sp.
CTGGTGTCTGACCAATGCTGATGGCAATTGCTTGTTCCAGCTGGGTACGTGCGAGTTCTGCGTCCAGTGTGGCGGCCGGGGCGTTTTTCCAGAGGCTTTCTGCCTGTGCGACGTCGGCATCGGAAATGATGCCGGCGTTGAATTGGTTGCGGGTCAGCTTCAGGGATTCTTCCAGCAGTTTTTCACTTTCTTTGAGTCGGGCAATCTGGCAGTCTGTGACCCGCAGTTCCAGATAGGCTTTAGCGAGCTGTGCCTGGGCGGAAAGGCGGGTTGCTGCGACATTGGCAAGGCTGGCGGCGGCACCGGCCTCACCGGCTTCAATGCTGCGCCGGATTTCGCCCCAGATGTCGATTTCCCAGCTGATGGTGCCGGAAACCTCGTTCTGGTTGGTGATGGCGCGGTTGTTGGTGCTTTGAATGCCCCGTATGCGGGATGCTCCAATATCGAGTGTCGGGAACAGGCCTGATTCAGCCTGCTGCAGGTAGGCAGCTGCCTGGCGGTATTGGGCTTCTGCCTGGATGATGGTGAGGTTCTGCCGGTTCAGCTGTTCCATCAGTTGATTGAGTACAGGATCTTTGAAGACCTTCCACCATTCACCTTTCGGAACTTCATCGGCGGGCTTTGCTAGTTTCCAGAGTCCATCTTCTTTGTAAGCGGTGGGTACATCGACTTCAGGGCGGACGTAGTCTGGACCAACCGCACAGCCTGTCAGGAAAGCAGCTGTGCAGGCACATGCCAATAGGGTTTTCTGCATGATGTGTTTTGAGTGGAAAAGGCTGAAAATCTCAAGCATTTTTTTCGGCTTCATCTTGCGTAACATTTTTTTGCTTCTTTTGATGGAAGCGGTTCATATAAAGATAGACAATCGGGGTAGTGTATAGGGTCAGCAGCTGACTGAGTATCAGGCCGCCGACAATCGAGATGCCAAGTGGTATACGGAGTTCTGCCCCATCACCATGTCCCAGTGCAAGCGGCAATGCCCCGAACAGGGCGGCGGCAGTTGTCATCATGATGGGACGGAAACGGAGTGAGCAGGCCTGATAGATGGCCTGCTCTGGGGTAAGACCGTCTTCCCGTTCAGCAACCAGGGCAAAGTCGATCATCATAATGGCGTTTTTCTTCACAATGCCGATCAGCAGTAGAACGCCGATCAAGGCAATGACGGAGAATTCGGTTCGGGCAAGCAGCAGGGCCAGCAATGCACCTACACCAGCGGATGGAAGAGTTGAGATGATGGTGATGGGATGGATGAAGCTTTCATACAGGATGCCGAGAACGATATAGACGGCTACCAGCGCCAATGCGATGAGCATTGGTTGGTTGGACAAGGATTCCTTGAAGGTTTTTGCTGTGCCCTGGAAGCTGCCCAAGACGGATTTTGGCATGCCGATATCAGAGAGTACCTGTTCAATGGCGATGGTTGCCTCTGAGAGGGAATGGCCAGGAACAAGGTTGAACGACATGGTTGCTGCAGCAAACTGACCCTGGTGGTTGACGGTGAGTGATGTGTTCACCGGTTCCCAAGTTGCAATGGAAGAAAGCGGGGTAGGACCATTGGCGGTCTGGATATAGATATCGTTCAGGGATTCGGGATTTTCCAGGTGCTGAAGCCCGACTTCGAGTACGACTTTGTATTGGTTCAGGTCGTTATAGATGTTGGAAATCTGACGTTGGCCAAAGGCGTTGTACAAAGCATTGTCAACATCTTTCTGAGTGACGCCGAAACGGGCCATCTGGTCCCGGTTGAAGGTCAGCAGTGTCTGCCGGCCATTCAGTTCCTGGTCGGTGTTCAGATCCACAATCATTGGCAGTTTTGCCATGGCCTGCATGGCTTTGGGTGTCCATTCCCTGAGTTCTTCAAGGTCATCGCTCATCAGGGTGAATTGGAACTGGGCATTGGCAGGGCGACCACCCATCCGGATATCCTGGACTGTTTGCAGGAACATGGTGGCTCCGGGTTCAGAAGAGAGTTTCTGACGGAGGCGGGCAATGACCTGATCTGAGCTGGCATCCCGTTCAGAGAGCGGTTTCAGACTGAGGAACATATGGGCTGAGTTTGTTTGTGAGTTACTGGTATAGCCTGCTACTTTGTCAACAGCCGGATCTTCTTGGACTTTATCCACGAACTGGCGCATTTTCTGTTCCATGGCTTTGGAAGAGATGCTTTGGTCTGCTCGGATAGCACCGAACATGCGCCCGGTATCTTGTTGAGGGAAAAATCCTTTGGGGACGATGATGTATAGGAAGACGTTGAATGCGACTGTTGCGATCAGGATCATCAAAGTGATACGACGATGGTTGATGGCCCAGCCCAATGTCCGTTCATAAGCCTGCTGCAGCCATGCAAAGAAGTATTCGCTTCTATCGAAAATCCTACCGATAGTCCCTTTCTGTTTTGCCTTTCTCTGTTTCAACAGTAATGCGCAGAGCATCGGGGTGGTGGTCAGGGAGATGAACAGAGAGACTAAGATTGTGATGGAAAGGGTGATGGCGAATTCGCGGAAAAGACGCCCGATGATGCCACCCATCAGCAGGATGGGGATGAAGACTGCAATCAGTGAGATGCTGATGGAAAGGACGGTGAAACCGACTTCCTTTGCGCCTTTCATGGCGGCTTCGATGGGGTTCATGCCGTCTTCGATGTAGCGCATGATGTTTTCAAGGACGACAATTGTATCGTCAACAAC
>JBJEXA010000125.1:0-2660 GCA_051885335.1 Oxalobacter sp.
GATAACTGCGATTGTCCTGTTGATAGGCAGGCAGCCATTTTTCAACAAACTTCCGGATATCTTCCAGCATCTGCCCCACTTCTGGATGTGTATCAAGGTATTCCTGCACCGGCTTGTCTTTCCCTGTAAGGGGGCGCAATGCCTGGTCATAATGCGGATTCGGTAGCATGCGGACATCAAACATCAGATCTGAATCCAAAGGAACCCCATATTTGAAACCGAACGATTCAAATTGCAGGATCATTGATGCCTGCTTGATGTTCACCAGTTTCTTGATGCGATTGCGGAGATCGTTCGCCCGGGAATTAGACGTATCAATGACATTGCTGATGTCCTGTATATCTGCGAGCATCTCACGTTCTGCCCGGATTGCCTCAATCAGAGGACGGTTATCCTCATTGGGTACTGCTGGATGGTTCTTATGGGAAAGCGGATGGCTCCTGCGGGTTTCCGAGAAACGGGTAATCAGCGAATTGGTGTCAGATGTCAGGAAAAAAACATGCACATCATGTCCAGCATCTTTTAATGACTGGATGGTTTTTGGCAGGTTGGACAGCGAATCGGCACTTCGGGAATCCACAGCAACTGCCAGACGGCCTGCATTTTCATCCATCCGGGTCTTAACCAGTTCCGGTAACAGCACCGGCGGCAGGTTATCAACACAGAAATAACCCGCATCTTCGAGCGCATTCAGTGCGACCGATTTGCCTGAACCTGAAATACCTGTAATCAGAACAATCTGCATTCCTGAACCATTTCAAAAAACAGTTTATTAAAATACCTTACCACTGTTCCTGCCTGATGGCATCCTGTTTTTTCGAACACAATGTCATTTTTTTGACATTGCCTTCCGCTGCCGTTCCATAAATTCCTGCATCGTATCAAATCCCCGCAGCTGCATGATGGTGTTACGGACCGCAGCCTCCACCAGCACAGCGATATTGCGTCCGACAGCAATCGGGATTGTCACTTTACGGATAGGCAGCCCCAAGACATCTTCCGTCTGCATGTCCAGCGGAAAACGGTCGATATCATCTTCACCAATGTTGCTGCGGACAAGATGCACAATCAGGTTCAGGCGCATTTTCCGGCGGACAGCTGCTTCACCGAAAATGGCACGAATATCCAGGATACCGAGTCCTCTGACTTCCATCAGGTTCTGCAACAGTTCAGGCGCACGCCCTTCAATGATGTTTGGCGCTGTCCTGGAAAATTCAACGGCATCATCCGCAACCAGTCCATGGTTGCGGGAAATCAGTTCCAGGCCCAGTTCACTCTTGCCCAGTCCAGATTCACCGGTAACCAGCACACCGACACCTAAAACATCCATAAACACACCATGCATGGTGATCGAAGGCGCAAACTGTTTTGCCAGATACACCCGTAGGAAGTCAATGACTTCCGCAGCCGTCAAAGGCGTTGTAAACAGCGGGATATCTTCATTGTTGCAGATATTGCGGATATTGGCTGGGACATCCGCTCCACGTGCAATGATCAATGCGGGCGGATTGCCATCCGAGATTTCCTGCACCAGCACAGCCTGCTGCACAGGATCAAGCCGTTCGTAATATTCGATTTCACGGAGACCCAGCACATGGACCCGCATCGGATGGATCATATTGAAATGACCGACTAGGTCTGCGGCGGATGATGCTGTCGCTGTAATCTGCTTGCTGCCACCGTCAAGCCCTGCAAACCAAGTCAGCTGAAGCTGGTCGCGGTTGCTGGCATAAAGCCGCTGGATAGAAAGGGAGGTTTCATTAGCCAAGGTGTTTTCCTATTAATCTGTCATCTGGTATCTGGAGAAGCAGACTCCCCAGTTACTGGTAACGGGTCTTCAAGCTGATGACTGCCCAAGTTGCCTTGCCTTTCCAGGCATGTGGCTTGGCGAGTGCTATGAATGATCCAGGGATATCCGAAGGTTCTTCGGCGTTATAGAGATATCCTATCATCTGGATGTTGCCATTAGGCAGTCTGACAGCCTTTGTGACCTTTGCATAATAAGCCGCCTCACCATCAGCACCCCAGAAATAATAACGGACACCATCAGAATAGTATGAGTGTCCTGGATCATCAGGGTTCTTGGCACTTGGCAACCCCTTCAGATCATAGTCGAAATAACGTTTCAGGCTTTCTTTGACATAAACGCCATCAATCATCATATCTCCATATTGCTGGTTGTTGCTGGGCTTGATGGTCCGGTGGAAAGTGTTGAGCCAGTGGTGCCGAATCCCAAAATGAATCATCTCAAAAGGATGGTTTGGATCAAGCACTTCTTTTGCCGTGAAATTCCTCATGCCGACTTCGGTGAAGTTCGACAGGAATATACTCATTTTCTTCATCTGCGCTACTGAAAAATCCGAGGCATGGGATGGCAGTACTATCAATGCTGAGAAAAACATCATGACGGCAAATGACAGCAGTTTTTTCATCAGCCCTTTTTTCATAAGACCTCCGATCTGTAAGATGACTATTATAGAAACTGCTTTCCTTGGTAAGATACCATCGGAAACAGCCCTGCTGTTTTTTCAAAAAAACCAATCAGACTTTAACAAGGTCATTCCGCATTGTCCATTTGCCTGCCGATGAAATGCTTGGAAGAAAACCCTGCTTTACCGGAAAACAGATAAGTCATTCCGCAAACAGTTCTTTGATAACCT
>JBJEXA010000126.1:0-2645 GCA_051885335.1 Oxalobacter sp.
GGACAGCGTGAGCTGATCATTGGTGACCGCCAGACTGGTAAGACCGCCATCGCTGTTGATACCATCATCAATCAGAAAGGCCAAGACATGATCTGTATCTATGTCGCTATTGGCCAGAAAGCTTCCACTGTCAAGAATATTGTCCGTGCTTTGGAAGAAAACGGCGCGATGGAATATACCATTGTTGTCGCAGCGACCGCTTCTGAATCATCTGTCATGCAGTATATCGCCCCTTATTCTGGCTGTACGATGGGTGAATATTTCCGTGACAGAGGACAGGATGCCCTGATTATCTATGATGACCTGTCCAAACAGGCTGTTGCCTACCGTCAGGTTTCTCTGCTGTTGCGCCGCCCACCTGGACGTGAAGCTTTCCCTGGTGACGTTTTCTACCTGCATTCCCGTCTGCTGGAACGTGCTGCCCGTGTGAACGCCCATTATGTTGAACAGTTCACCAACGGTGAAGTCAAGGGCAAGACTGGTTCTCTGACGGCATTGCCAATTATCGAAACCCAGGCTGGCGACGTTTCTGCATTCGTTCCGACCAACGTGATTTCGATTACTGATGGTCAGATTTTCTTGGAAACCAACTTGTTCAACGCCGGTATCCGTCCAGCGATCAACGCTGGTATTTCGGTTTCCCGTGTTGGTTCCGCAGCGCAGACCAAAGCCGTCAAGAGCCTCTCAGGCGGTATCCGTACCGACTTGGCGCAGTACCGTGAACTGGCAGCTTTTGCACAGTTCGCTTCTGACTTGGACGAAGCAACTCGCCGTCAGCTGGATCGTGGTGCGCGTGTGACCGAACTGCTGAAACAGAATCAGTATCAGCCTCTGCCGATTTCTTTGATGTGTGTTTCTTTGTTTGCTGTCAACAGCGGTTTCTTGGATGACATTCCTGTCAAGAATGTCCTGCCATTTGAGGCTGCCCTGCATGGCTATATGAAGACAGCCCAGCCTGAACTGCTCAAACGCATCGAAGAGAACAAGAAACTCGATAAGGATGATGAATCTCTGATGGCTGAAGCTATTGCTGAATTTAAGAAAGGCAGCAGTTTCACTGAATAAGATTCGACGCTAATGCGAAGGAGTAAAGCCTAATGGCATCAGGCAAAGACATACGTAATCAGATTCGCAGTGTTGAAAACACGAAGAAGATTACAAAAGCGATGGAAATGGTGGCTGCATCCAAGATGCGCAAGGCGCAGGACAGGATGCGGGCTTCACGTCCATACAGCGAAACTATTCGCAGAATTGCATCGCATATGGCTACTGCCCATCCTGACTTCACCCATCCGTATATGGTTGAAAGAACCGGTTCCAAAGGGATAGGTATGATTGTTATCACGACCGATAAAGGTCTGTGTGGCGGCTTGAATACCAATATCCTCCGTCTGGCAACCAATTGGATGCGTCAGGAAGAAAAGAACGGCAACAAGATCACGGCGATGGCAATCGGTAACAAGGGACTTGGCTACCTGAACCGTATCGGTGCAAGAATCGTCTCTCATGCCGTCCAGATGGGCGACACCCCTAGGATTGAACAGCTGATTGGACCACTCAAGGTTCTGCTCGATGAATACAACGACCAGAAACTGGATGCTGTCTATCTCTGTTACAACAAGTTCATCAATACGATGAAGCAGGAAACAGTGATTGAACAGATCCTGCCACTGCCCAAGGGGACGCTTGCAGTTGAACCGGGAACACCGATTCCTGACTATCTTTTCGAGCCAGATGCAGAATCTGTCATTACAACCCTGCTTGAACGTTATATTGAGACGCTTGTCTATCAGGGCTGTGCAGAAAACATCGCATCTGAGCAGTCAGCACGGATGGTTGCTATGAAGTCTGCGAGTGACAATGCAGGTAATCTGATTTCTGATTTGGGTCTGGTTTATAACAAGACCCGTCAGGCTGCAATTACAACAGAATTGACAGAAATCGTTTCCGGTGCTGCTGCAGTTTCGGCTGAAGAGTGATGGCCCGGATTTAACAAAGAATTATTGATAAAGATATTGAAGGAACGAAAATGGCAGAAGGCAAAATCGTTCAGTGTATCGGGGCAGTTGTTGACGTACGTTTTCCACCTGGAGAACTGCCGAAAGTTTACGATGCACTTAAAATGGAAGGCTCTGACCTGACATTGGAAGTCCAGCAGCAGATTGGTAGTGGCATTGTCCGTACCATTGTGCTGGGTGCTTCTGATGGTCTGAAACGTGGCATGACAGTGATCAACACCGGTGCCCCGATTTCTGTCCCGGTCGGTGAAGCGACGCTGGGTCGTATCATGAATGTCTTGGGAGAACCTGTTGATGAAGCCGGTCCTATCAAAACAGATGTACGCCAGTCCATTCACCGCAAAGCACCGGCATATACCGAACTGTCCCCTTCCCAGGAACTGTTGGAAACAGGCATCAAGGTTATTGACCTGATCTGTCCGTTCGCAAAGGGCGGTAAAGTTGGTCTGTTCGGTGGTGCAGGTGTCGGCAAGACCGTTAACATGATGGAATTGATCAACAACATTGCGAAAGAACATTCCGGCTTGTCTGTTTTTGCAGGTGTCGGTGAACGTACCCGTGAAGGGAACGACTTCTATCATGAAATGGAAGAATCCAATGTTCTGGACAAGGTTGCAATGGTCTATG
>JBJEXA010000127.1:0-11452 GCA_051885335.1 Oxalobacter sp.
AAAAAGGGATTTTTTTTCTGGAGGAAAAAAGTCGAAGTGACATTGTAAAACAATGTGTCTTGAAAGATTTGTCTAAATAGATTGTGCTACTATAAGTCCGATTTTATTCTAACGAGGTAGGGCAGAGAAGGGGATTAATTGGATTCTATAAGAGAATTTATTGCTTTTTACCTGTCGTTTTTTGAGAGTTCTCCTGTTCTTTATACGACAGCGGCAATGATGATATTGGTCATTGTCTCAGTGATACTGCATTTCATTTTCAAGCGCATCCTGCTGAAGATTGTCCAGAAAGTCCTCAGCATGACTGGTATTTCTGATGTGGGGTATGAGTTGATCAACCGGGTGGCCACCCGGCTTGCCAATATTGCGCCAGCTACAGCTTATACGGAAACAATCCATCTGATTCCCAATCTGCCAGAGGGGTTGGTGCTTTTCATACGCCATACCGCTGCTTCATTTATTGTGCTGAGCTTGGCAATGGCGATTGCAGGTGTGTTTGATATCGTCAATGCACTGTATAATCGGCGTTCAAATGCTGACCGTCCAATCCGAGGTTATATCCAGTTGTTGAAGCTTGCGGTTTATCTCATTGCTTCAATCCTGATTGTTTCCTTGATATTCAATAAATCACCGATCCTGCTGCTTTCCGGGCTTGGTGCGATTACGGCTGTATTGATATTGGTTTTTCAGGATACACTGCTGTCACTGGTCGCCAGTATCCAGATATCTGCCAATGGTTCTGTCCGTGTCGGTGATTGGATTGAGATTCCCAGTATCGGTGTTGATGGGACGGTTGTCGATCTTGCCCTGCATACGGTCAGGGTCCAGAACCTTGACCGGAGCGAAACAACCTTTCCTGTCAGGAAATTGATTACCGAATCTTTCAGGAACTGGCGGCCGATGCAGGAATCCAATGGCAGGCGTATCAAGCGGGCGATTTATCTAGATCAATCCAGCATTCATTTCCTGACGGTAGAGGAAGACAATAATATCCATCGGTTGCCTGTTTTGAAGTTCTGGTTGGAAATGGAGGAAAGGATCCGTGGCAGATGGGATGGGAAGGAAGTCAATGACAAGGGATATATCAACAGTTACCGTCAGACCAATGTTACCGTCTTTCGTGCTTATATCGAACAGTATCTGCACAGTCATCCTGAGGTTGATCAAGAGGATATTATCATGGCACGTCAGCTGGACCCTGGTCCTACCGGAATGCCTATTGAGATTTATTGCTTTCTGACAACTGCAGATTGGCACCGTTATGAGTCGGTTCAGGCAGATATCATTGATCATCTTTATGCAGTTCTTCCCGAATTTGGCCTGGCTGTCTATCAACGGCCAAGCGGCAGGGATTTTGAGCCCAAGGGATTCAGTGCAGAACAGAAACAGAACGAAATCCAAGTGTAAAAGGGACTTCTGATAGACTGGCATGGCAAGGTATGTCATCGGAGAAAACAGCATGAAAATCAAGAAGACCTACCGAAAAATTCCAGATACTGTCCGTTATAGTGTAACGGCTGCCCTGTTATGGGGGGTGGCCATCCTGATGGGGTATGTCCCGGAATCCTGGCAGGGTTTTTCAGGAGTTGTCAGTGGTATCTGCTTGGCTGGTGGGTTGATTCTTGTTTTTTTTATTGTTCAGCGTTTCCTTTCAGAACGTTTCAATCAGGTCACTATGCTTCAGCGGATGCATGCGCATGTCCTTTATGGAAGGTTGACGGTCATAGAGGCCCAGCTTTCTGGGTTTATTGAAAAGCTTGACGCATTGCTTTACCCACAGAATGCAACAGGTTACCCATTCCTTGAAGGAAGCCTGCCGCCTTTGGAAGATGTTGTATGGAAAAACTCCCTGATGGAGCTTGTCAGGGCAAGCCGGTTGCACAAGGCAGAGCAGGACAACCTGCGGAAAGCCCTTGATGTTTTGTGGCAGTTGGAACAGTCATGCGATGAATTCAGAGGAATGCAAGGGCTTGAACCATCTGCATTGATGATATGGCGTGACAGATTACGTCAGTTGGCATTGATGTCCGTTGAACCGCTTCGGAAGGTTATCTGGCATATTGAAGCGTAATCAGTGGAGGTATATCCTTGATAGACAGGTACCGCAGTTTTTGATAGGCATCCCGATGACGGCTTCAGATTATATCCAGAAACTGTTCATGATGTTCCGCCACGCCAGAGTGGAAATCCTTTTTTGGGGTATTATGATGTTGCCTGTGATGGCAGACGATGGCAGCTATGGCAATGAATTTGCCGTAGGTGGCACATTGCTTTTCCTGATTATCGTTGCGGTGCTTTACCGGATAATGAGAAGGCAGCAGAAAAACCATATCCTTGAGATTGACCAGATGAATGCTGGGGTTTTGGCTGGGCGTATCGGTATTGTGGTTGCCAATCTTGAAGATCTGATTGATGGTATCACTTTCAGACTCCAGCATGACAGACAGACTGTCTTTCAGCAGTTTCATACGTTGTCATCTGTCAAAGATGTTTCGTGGCAGGAAGGTATGCTGGCATTGGTTGAAAGCAGCGCTTTGGGAAAAGGAAACCAGAATAGGATTCGCGAAGCAATCAGCAAAGTCCAGCAGCTGTTGTTGCTAGAACCGCAGATTACGCAATGTCGTGACAACAATCAGGTGCTTGCCGAAAAGATGATTGCATTGGCAGATGATGCTATTAGTCAATTCAGGAAAGTCAGTGATAATCTAGTGACCTATTGAATAAGATATTTTTTAGATATCTTTAGAATATCCAAAAAATTTCTTAAAGATATTTTAAATATTAAAAAACTGAAATGCCATGCTGATAGTTTCAGCATGGCATCTGTGTTTTCTCTGTTTACCCCTGTTGAAGCAGGGCTGACAGACTGGGAACGAGGGCTTTTTATTTGATGACTTTAATTTTTGTCCGGTCACGTTCAGGCTTTGCTGGTTTTTCATCGGTATAACCGATACAGACACCAAACTGAGGATGGAATCCTTCAGGGATTTCCAGGACTTTTTTCAATTCAGCCGCAACCGTTGGGTCTTGGAAAGCTTGGGTGTAGCCAGCAAGATAGCAGGATCCTAACCCCAGGGACTGGGCGGCGACACACATATTCTGACAGGCATTGGCACAGTCGATACGGGTATTCGGTGTGTCGTTACCGGAAACGATGATCAGGGTAGGGGCATTGTAAAAAGGGGAAAAAGCAGGGTCATTGGCTTTTGCCAGACTTTTCTCATCACCTGCTTTTCTCAGGACATCACAAGCGGCATCCCGGATTTTTTTCAGCAGGGCAGGATTCTGTACAGCAGTCAGGAACCAGGCTTCCCTGCCTCGGGAAGTGGCGGCATAGATACCAGCTTCCAGAATGGCATTCAGTGCATCATCAGAAACCTGCTTTGTCTTGAAAGAGCGGATACTGCGGCGGTTGAGTATATTGTTGATGGTTTCGTTCATCAAAAATCTCCTTCTTGTCGGGTGGATTCCGATGGCCACCCACGGTAACAGTTTTGTACAAAACATCAATCCTATCAGAACACAGAATGTCATGAAAGGCAGATAGGAAAATCCTTCCAGAAAATGGCTGAAAGTAGAACGGGTTACAAGAGCAAGGAAAGGCTGATGGCAGTGCCAACGACAATCGGAATGGAAAAATTGTCATCAATATGGAGCCTGTTTTCGTAAGCCTCTGCAAAAGTGGCCAGTCCTACGCTGATTGCCCCAGAGATGGCAAAGGCGAATTCTTGGTTATAGAAAAAGTAGAAAAACAGGACAACAAAATACCCGACCCAGAAAAATGCAATACTGCCTTCAACACTTTTTGTGCCACCATTGAATTTCCGTCTACCGAATTTCCGCCCAATCAATGCGGCGGCTGTATCAGCAAACAGCATGACAGAAAACGCTGTCATAGCAACAATTTTCGGGAATAGGGTAATGGATATCAGGGCAGCGCCAATCACATACGGAGCTCCACTAAGACGGAAAGTCTCCTGCTGTTTTTCGTTTGCACGTAGCATCCGATTGAATAAGACGCCATAAGTATTGGTGAATAGCGGCCACTGTTTGTGATTGCCATACTCGGTGACAATGCAGGCGGATAGAAGGAATCCGAACAACAGAATATTTGTGGTCTTGGAGAGGATAGCCATCGCTGCAACCATCCAGAGAGAGCTCATATGGATGGTCTTGCGCAACATCTCCTGTCTGTAGGATATCTGGGTACTCATTTCAAAGTAATATTTGTAGGTAAAGGTTCCTCTCTGCAGCTGTCGAAAATATCCAGGGACTTGTCGTAAGTCTTGGAACTAACCTCCAACAGAGCGAGCAGAGTATGGAAGAGGTAATCGTGGGTAAAAGTCTGTTCTTCAGCTTTTCTGGCGATACAGCTGAAATTCAAATGGTCCTGTTTTTCCATCCGCTCTGACATCCACAGAACCATCGGAACCTGTTTTTGCCCATCAGGTGCAATACCGTAAGGCATGCCATGCAGGTAAATGCCGTTCTCACCTAATGATTCTCCATGGTCGGAGACATACATAAGACCAGACTCAAGCTGTGGAAATTTCTTGAGCGTCTTGATGGCACTGGCAACAACATGGTCTGTATAGACAATGGTGTTGTCATAAGCATTTACGATTTCATCCCGAGAGCAGTTCTGCAGATCTGCTGTGTCACATGAAGGCAAGAATTTCTTATAAGTGTCCGGGTACCGTTTGAAATAAGCCGGGCCATGGCTGCCGATGGTATGCATCACAATCACGGTATTGTTCTTGAGTTTCCTGAGACGTTCTTCCAACCCATCCGTCAGGATCTCGTCAAAACAGCTTTCGCCATCACAGTACAGGGCGTTTTTACTCTTGTACAGATTTTCAGTCGGGACACGTTTACAGACGCCCTTGCAGCCGTCATCATTCTCAAGCCAGAGAACGTCATAGCCAGTCTTATGAACAAGATCCAGCAGGTTTTCGCGGTTCCTGAGATCGCCATTGGCAGAAAGCTCTTTTCGTGTGACATTGGAAAACATGCAGGGTACAGAAACATTTGTAGAAGTCCCGCAGGAAAAAACTTTCTTGAAAGAAACAACATTCTCCTTGGAGAGTTCGGGATTCGTATTCCGTCCATAACCATTCAGTGAGAAATGGTCTGCCCTGGCAGTTTCACCGACAATTAGGATAAAAACTGTTTTACTTGCATCAGGGTAAGGGATAAGTTTTGCTTCCTCATCAAGCACTAGAAACGGCTGGTCTGCCATCATTGCCGTCCGATAATGGCGGAAAACTGCGGCAAGATAATTCACCGTATTGATCATTTTCAGCAAATGCCTGTTGTTCCTGCCGAAACTTGCGTATTCCTTATAGAACCCAGCGGAAATAAGGCCGATTCCTGCGAAACAGGATACGGCGATAATCAACCGGGTCTTCAGCTCTTTCAGCCAAGGCTGGTAGTTGATTCTGGCAAGACCGATGAGAATAGACGGTACAATCCCACCAAGCAGAACCCAAATGACTGCACTGAATGTCATCAGATCAGTGGCTTCCCGGGTATTGGTTTCAAGGGCATTTCTGATCATATCTGCATCAATGAGGATGCCAAGATTGAACATCAGGTAATTTGTCGCGCTTGATGCCAGTGTCAGCAAAATCAGGACAGGCTTTGCAGCATATGGAACCAGCACAACATTGAAAAACAGTACCATGAAGAAGAAGATCACAAACGGGAATGTTGCCGCAAAGAACACCATCTTCAGGCTGGTCAGTTCCAGATGATTGATAAGATAACGCCACAGGCTGATATTCAGGACAGTCGTAAAATACAGTGCAGCGATCAGTATCAGCCATCTGCTTTGGATGCAGGGCAGTCCTTTTTTCCAGATTTTCAAGGGAAACTTTTCAAGGAAGAAATGGGCTAACATGATTCGCGTATGTACTTCAGGTCAATGGTTACCGGTTCTGCATGAGTCGAACATATCCAGGGAGCGGTTGTATGTCTTGGACTCGACACCCATCATGGCAAGAACGGTGTGGAACAGGTTGTCATGGGAAAAATTCCCAGATTCCGCCTTCTTTGCCAGACAGCTGTAACTGTAATTGCCATTTTTCTTCATGCCCTCAGACATCCACAGGATGAACGGGACATGTTTCTGGGCATCTGGCGCGATGGAATAGTTGTAGGCGTGGAGGTAAATGCCATCCTCCCCGAGAGATTCACCGTGGTCAGACAGATAGATCAGACCGGGATTCAGCTGAGGGAATTTCTTCAGGACGGCAATAGCTTTCGCAATCACAAAATTAGTGTAATAGATGGTATTATCATAGGCATTGCTCAATGCTTCTGGATCGCAGCCATGGACATCGCTGGAATCACAGGTCGGCTTGAACTTGCGTTGGGCATCGGGATAACGCAGGTAGTAAGCAGGACCATGGCTGCCCATGGTATGCATCACAATCACAGTATCCTGTTTGATATTGGCAAGCCGCTGTTCCAGCCCATCAATCAGGATTTCATCGAAACAGCTTCCGTTCGTGCAGTAACGTTTGTTCTTGCTCAGGTCAAGGCGTTCCTCAGTGACGCGGGCTGCAACTCCCTTGCTGCCCTCATCATTCTCAAGCCAGATAACGTCATAACCGGTCTGTTTCAGCAGATCGAGCAGGTTTTCGCTGTGAGGAGCCTCTTTTGTATTGAATTCTTTGCGCCCCTTATTGGAGAATATGCACGGAACAGAGATACTGGTGGACGTTGCGCAGGAATAGACATGCTTGAAAGAAATGACATCCTCTTTCTTCAGGTCTGGATTTGTATCCTTGGCATAACCGTTCAGCGACCAGCGGTCGGCGCGGGCAGTCTCACCGACCATCAGGATGAATACCGATGGTTTGTCCCCCATATGCCCTATACGTTTAGCATTGGGATCCAGTCGGACAAAACCCTGCTGCGCCAGAGAATGTTTGCGCATATTGCGGTTGAAAGCCCTGAAAATATTGAAAGGATTGGCAAGGCTGGAAATCGCGCGGTTGTCATGCCGGAAAAAGTAATAGGGTTTGATGCCTGCAAAAACCGTTACACTAATCAGAATAAATGCGCCGGCAAAGCATTTAACCCGCTGGATGATTTCCTGTTTTCTTGGCTGATAATCAATCCGGCAGATGCCCATCAGATAGGCAGGAATGATGCCCGTGACAATCACCCAGACAACAGCCTTGATAGTCACAAGCTCCATGGTTTCTCGGGTGGATGTTTCCAGTACATTCTGGATCATGGCAGCATCGATTGTGATGCCAAGATTGAACATCGCATAGTTGGCAACGCTCGACATCAGCAGGATTGGAATCAGGAAGATCTTGCCTGCATACGGAACGGTGACGACGCTCAGGATCAGGAAAAACAGCAGGAAAAGAAACAGGGGCACAGTGAAGCACACAAGATAGGCATTGAAACCCCAGTCAAAATCCATGCGGGAAAAGATATAGCGCCAGAGTCCAAGGTTCAGTACAGTCGTGAAATAGAACGAAACAATGATATGAACCCACAGACTTTTCAGGTGTACTCGATGAGACAGGCAGAATCGGTCAAGAACGGATTTGAAGAATAACATGGTCAGATACAGTTCAGGAAAAGGAAATCAGGCATGCTGAGATTTGCCGCATACACCAGAAACAGAGTTGTCAGGGTGATAACCAAAACGGTGTAGAATCTCAACGGGATCAGGGAAACAACAGGTTTCATCCACGCCAAAAGAGAATGGTCGGTTGGATTTGCTGTGATTTCCCTTGAATGTCTGTCAGTCATGGCGATTTCGAATAGATTGTCCATAGCGTGGTACTATGCATGGAATCAAGATAAGTCCTCGTAAATACAGTGTTAAGCTGAAATAACAATCGTTAGAAAAGCGTTAAAAAAGGCAGAAATGCAGAAAATATTTATCGTTGAAGACAATCAGGATCTTCGTCTGAACTTGATTGATTATCTAGAAGCCAAAGGCTATGAGACTGACAATACAGATGACGGTCTCAAGGCGATGGCACTTCTGCTCATGCAGCGCTATGACCTGATTGTCCTTGACGTGATGTTGCCGGGGATGGACGGTTTCAGGCTCTGTGAGGAAATCCGGAAACGCGGTGACGAGACTCCAGTTCTTTTCCTGAGTGCAAGGGATACTGTGCAGGATCGCATCGAAGGATTGTCCAAAGGGGCAGATGATTATCTGGTCAAGCCTTTCTCACTGGCAGAACTCGATCTCCGCATCCAGGCAATCCTGAAGCGGACGCAGAAGACTGCTACCCACACCATTCAGTTTGCAGATGTCGTCATGGATCTCGACACCTTTACCGTCAGAAGAGATGATGTTCCAATCAGACTGACACCCAAGGCATTCAAGATACTCAAGGTGCTGATGCTCAAAAGTCCTGCAATTGCATCCAGACAGGAGCTGGAAAAGGAACTTTGGGGCGATGATGCACCAGACAGCGACAGCCTGCGGACACATATCCATGCCTTGCGGACAGCGCTGGACGCTCCCTTTGACAAGCCACTGCTCCGGACAGTGGCAGGATATGGCTGGATGCTGAGGCAGGATTGATCGGGAGCCGATTGTGAAGTGGTATCAGACAATCAAGGCCAGATTTGCCCTGTTCTATGCATTAACCGCATTGGTACTGGGCATCATCTACAGTGGATGCATGGTCTACCTTCAGATGAATACGGAATCCCAGCTGATGACATCCATGATGGACAGCATGCTGGTTGATACAATCGAGGAGGAAATCCAGAAAGGCAGGGAACCCAAGATGGATGCCCTGTCAACCATCTACATCCAAGATGATCCGATTCGCCCGATTCCCAAGCAGTTCAAGAATATTCCAGATGGTTACAGCGAATACACAGATGACGAAGAACTGCATGTCTATGCCAAGACAATCAACGGCAAGCGTTATATCCTGACCCGCCTTCAGGAGGACTTCGAGAAATGGGAACGCCAGCAACTCATCAAAGGATTTATCTTGCTCGCTCTGGTCATGCTGGGCGCTTTCATTCTCGGCTTTTATGCCATTCAGCATTCTTTCAAGCCACTTGACCGTCTGATGGCAGAAACCCGTGAGCTCGATAAGCGTTTGAAAGCTGGTATTCTGGGAGAAATGGTCTTTTCAGGGACTCAGGAGAAAAATGAGATCGGTAAGCTGACAAAAAATTTCCAGATGCTGACAAAGCGGCTGGAGAAATTGTGGGAAAGCGAGCGTCGTTTCGCATCAGAAGCCAGCCATGAACTGCGTACTCCGATGACCGTCATCGGCATGTCCATTGAACTGCTTGAAAATGCATCAAACCTTACAGACCGTCAAAAAGACATTCTCCAGCGCGCAAAACGCACATCAGCACGGATGAATGAACTGCTGGAAGTGTTCCTGAATATTTCCAGGGGAACATCAGGCAAGGCATTGAGGGTTGCCTCTATCGAAGAAGTGATTGAAGAACTGTTGCCGACCTGGCTGACAGAAGCGGATGCAAAGAATCTGGTACTTGTTTATTCAAATGTACAGGAAAACGGATGGCGTGTCGGAGAATCGATTGGTATGCCATACCCTGATGCCACAGCCCAGGCTGAACCCAAACGGTACAATGCGGTTCTTGTGGTATCCGTTCTCAACAATCTGGTCATGAACGCCATCCGTTACACTGAAAAGGGGCGGATTGTTGTGACATTGGATGTGGATGGCTTCAGTATCCAAGACACAGGCTCAGGCATTGACATCCACGACCAGGAACTCATTTTCGATGCCGGGTATCGGGGATCCATCATGGAAAACTCTGACAAGGTTGGCTATGGTCTTGGCCTGGCAATCGTCCTGCGTGTCTGTGCAATCCTTGGATGGCAGATACGCATGACTTCCCGGAAAGGCGAGGGCACCGTATTCAAGATCACAACATCGTCGGCATGAATCTCTTCTGACCAAAAAAGAACACTGAGAGCAGCGTAATGTCACCAATCAAGTCTTGAAACGCTTGAAAGTGTCCATATATATGTCTCCGATAACGCATAAAACATTCATCCATAGAGGAAAAAATGGCAGAAACAGAAAAACAGACGATGGGTTTTCAGACAGAAGTCAAACAGATTCTGCAGCTGATGATCCATTCACTCTATTCCAACAAAGAGATTTTCCTACGAGAACTGATTTCCAATGCATCAGATGCCATTGACAGGCTCCGGTATGAGTCGTTGGACAAGCCGGAACTCATGGCAGGCGATACTGACCTGAAAATCCTCGTCAGTTTTGATAGGGATGCCCGTACCATCACCATTTCCGACAATGGCATCGGCATGACCCGTGAAGAGGCTGTCAATAATCTGGGAACCATTGCAAAATCCGGCACGAAGGAATTTTTGGCGAACCTGTCTGCGGATCAGAAGAAGAATGATGCTTTGATTGGTCAGTTCGGTGTCGGTTTCTATTCAGGGTTCATTGTTGCGGACAAGATTACAGTTGAAAGCCGTAAGGCAGGACTTGCGGCTGATCAGGCAGTCCGATGGGAATCTGATGGTACAGGCAGTTTCAGCGTAGAAACTATTGAAAAACCATCCCGTGGCACAGACATCATCTTGCATCTGAGGGAAGGTGAAGACAATCTTCTCAACAACTGGGAATTACAGAGTGTCATCCGTAAGTATTCCGACCATATCTCCCTTCCTATCCAGATGCCGAAAGAAGAGTGGGATCCTGAGAAGAAGGAAACGAAGACAACAACGGAATATGTCACCGTCAATCAGGCGAACGCACTTTGGGCGCGTGGCAAGTCCGATATTACGGATGAACAGTACAAAGAATTTTATAAACACATATCCCATGATTTCAATGATCCATTGATCTGGACTCATAACAAGGTCGAAGGTCGTACAGAATACACCCAGCTGTTGTATATCCCGAAAGAGGCGCCGATGAATCTTTGGGACCGTACCCAGCGCAATGGCCTGAAACTCTATGTCAAACGAGTCTTTATCATGGAAGATGCGGAACAGCTGTTGCCGTTTTACCTGCGTTTTGTCCGTGGGGTCATTGATTCCAACGATTTGCCATTGAATGTCTCACGCGAAATCCTGCAAGAATCCCGTGATGTCAGAATGATCCGTGAAGGTTCTACCCGCCGTGTGCTGTCAATGCTGGAAGATCTGGCGCAGTCTGATGATCCAGCGAAAAAAGAACAGTATGCAGTTTTCTGGAAACAGTTCGGTAAAGTGCTGAAAGAAGGGATTGCTGAAGATTCAAGCAATAAGGAGCGAATTGCAAAACTGCTACGTTTTGCTTCGACCCATAGTGATACGGATGTCCAGGATGTATCGCTGGATGATTACATTTCTCGGATGAAAGAAGGGCAGGTCCGTATCTTCTACATCACGGCAGAAAACTACAATGCGGCGAAGAACAGTCCGCATCTGGAAATCTTCCGCAAGAAAGGTGTTGAAGTTCTTCTT
>JBJEXA010000128.1:0-2638 GCA_051885335.1 Oxalobacter sp.
CCTTTGCCATCATCGATCACAATCTGGATATCAACACCCCGTCTCTTCGCGGCGACAAGGCTTTTAACAATCTTTGATGAGGTGAAAGAAAACGCTGCCATACGGATGCTGCTACGGGCACTGCCTATCGTACGGAGCACCAATGCCTCTGCACCATCATCGGGGGAAAAGGCGCTTTCCACAGGACCGGCCTTCGCAGCTGACATGATAAAGAGGGCAATGACAGGGATAAGCAGTCGTTTCAGGATTTTCATGGCAGTCGTTATCAGGTTAGGGTGATGGAAATGGCTATTATAAAACGCATTATCAGCCAGTCAGGAAGCGGATTCTTGGATTTTGGGGTATTCTTCGCAGGATTGAAAGTTTTCTGTTTCTATCATGCTGGCTATCGCAAATATTGTCCTGCCTGTTTTCGCCTTGATTTTCGCAGGTTATTTCCTGCGTTGGCGGCGGATCTTGAGCGATGCCGCCTGCCAGGAACTGAACCGGTTTGTCGTCTTTCTGGCATTGCCGGCACTGATGATTGATATCCTGATCAACAGTTCATGGGAAGCATTGTACCAACCGGGCTTTCTCTATGCGTTTGAACTGGGTGTTTTCATCCTTTTCTTTGGCGTACTGATTGTCCATTGGCTGAAAAAGAAAAATCTGGCTGATGCCTCTATTGATGCCACATCTGCATCCTATGCCAACACAGGCTATATCGGTATTCCGCTCTGTGCGTTGACTTTCGGTGCAGAACACCTGGCACCGACAATGGTCAGCGTCATCCTCACAGTATCAGTCAATTTTGCAGCTTCGATTATTTTCGTGGAGATGGGGATGCAGTCTGGAAAGAGCCTGAGGGCAACGTTCAGCCATGTCATTATTTCTTTATGCAAGAATCCCTTGATTGTTGCGCCGATTATTGCCGCTGTCTTTATGATGGCAGACTGGCAGCTGCCTTATGGTGTCACACAGTCTGTGAAAATCCTGGGCGGGGCTGCCAGTCCCTGCGCATTGGTGGCAACGGGAATTTTCCTGGCAGAACGTCAGGAGCGGACAAGTATCGGAACATCCATTGAACTGACTCTCCTGAAACTGGTTGTCCAGCCGTTGATTGTCTGGTATTTCGCATTTTATGTTTTTGAAATGCCGCCACTCTGGGCAAAATCAGCGGTCATCCTTTCTGCATTGCCAACAGGAACAGGACCTTTCATGCTGGCTGAACTGTATGGCAGGGGGAGGGGAATTGCCTCCCGGACGATTTTCCTGTCAACACTGTTCGGGATTGTGACTCTGGCTGTCTGGTTGACTTACCTCTGAAAGCAGTATCATGGTAAGACTGGCTTGAAAGCATCTGGCATGTTTCATGCTTGCGAAACCATTAAGATGGTTTAAGGAGCTGACAATGGCGATATTGATTATTGAAATGGGTGTCCCGCCTGGGAAAATCTCCGAAAAATGTGGTGAAACCGCCCAATGGTTTGTCAACCGGCTGGCTGACTTCGGGAAAAAAGCAGATATTGTGCGTCCATACAGGGGCGATCCGATTCCTTCTCCTGATACTGTCAAGGGAGCCATCATCACAGGCTCCTGGGCGATGGTGACAGACAGGGCAGATTGGAGCGAAAAGACAGCCGAATGGATCAGGCAGGCGATGATAATTGATACGCCTCTGCTCGGTGTCTGTTATGGCCATCAGTTGATGGCAGACGCTTTGGGGGGACAGGTTGGCGCAAATCCCCACGGTGGAGAAAAGGGTTCATTCACAGTGGCATTGACGGAAATTGGAAAAAGCAATCCGTTGTTGGATGGTTTTCCGGCAACATTTGATGCCAATCTTTTCCATGAACAAAGCGTTTTGGTTCCACCAGAACATGCTGAGGTCTTGGCCTATTCAGAGAAAGATGGCTGCCAGATGCTCCGTTATGGTACAAGTTCCTTTTCGGTGCAGTTCCATCCTGAATTTACAAAAGAGGTTCTGAAAGCCGCTTGGGAGGATTTTGCAGGTGAAAACAATCCTGACACCTGTCCGATTGCAGACAGCACGGTATGGCCACGTAAAATCCTTCAGAATTTCTGCTGTATGGCAGAAGACATCGGTTGACAGTTTCGGTTGAGGGCTTCTGAGGGAAACTGCCAGGGCAATCCCTGTACAATGTCTCCATAACAAAAACAAAAGGAGACAATCATGGGAAAAATTGTTGTGCTGACTGGCAGCCCTCGAAGGAAGGGCAATACTTTTGCAATGGTGAACCGTTTCAAGGAAGCAGCTGAATCCAAAGGACATACCATCACCCAGTTTGATACGGCATTCATGAAAGTGGCAGGATGCCGTGGATGTGATAAATGCTATTCGCGGGAAGGTGCCTGCATTTACCGCCATGACTTCAACAAGGTCGTTGGATCTGTCCTTGATGCTGATTTCATCCTGATCGCTGCTCCCGTCTATTGGTACACGTTTCCTGCACAGATCAAGGCGGTCATCGATCATTTCTATGCCTTCTGTGTTGGCAGTAAAGACTTCAAAGGCAAACAGTGCGCACTGATTTCATGCTGTGCGGAGGAGTCACTTGAAACATTTGATGGCATCTGCTTTGCTTTCAGGAAAACGATGCAGTACCTGCAATGCCGGATTGTTGCTGAGATTTTGGTT
>JBJEXA010000129.1:0-11405 GCA_051885335.1 Oxalobacter sp.
CAGATTTCATCAGGAGTCTCGGTGGTACGGGCTTGGGTGAACCGCTGCATCCAACCATACACCATCTGGTAAGGGAGGATGCCCAACTGGCGGACCGCTACCTTATCCATCATGGCCTCCAGATCAAATAACAATCTTCACCATCGGATGTGCAGTAAGTTCCCGATAAATATTGTCAAGCTGGGCACGGCTGACCGCATTGACGACCGCTGTGAACGACAGGTATTTGCCCTTGGCGGATGGACGCATCTGGAGCCCCGCCGGATTGAATTTTTCATCATGGCGGCTGACAATCTCGACAATGACCTCTGCGAAACCATCCTGTTTCAGCCCCATGATCTTGATAGGGAACTCGCATGGGTATGGGATTGGGTCAGTCTCCCCGAGAAAACAGCTGCCGCTCAAACTTGAATGTGCCGTCATGGCATCCTCCCTGTCCTTCTGTCAATGTTGCTGGAACTGTGTGGTGATGATGTCACGAATCGGTAGCAGCCTGCGGTTATAGAAATGGTCTGCCCCCGTGACAACATGAACCGTTAATCCCTGTGGGCGCGCCCAATCCAGCAAGTTGCCAAGCGGTACCATCTCATCAAGATCACCATGGATCAATACCGTCTCAGCAGGCACAGTGTCCGTTGTCCACATTCCGGCAGTTGTACTGACCAGCACCATACGGGGCTGTGGCCTGCCAGCTTTGCCCAGATTCTCGCAAAGCAACGACTGGACATAAGTACCGAAAGAATAGCCTCCCAATACAACCGGCAACCCCGGATACTCTGCTTGCATTCGTTCCAGTAGCAACACCATATCTTCGGCTTCTCCTCTGCCATAGTCGTGGGCACCTTCAGACATACCAACACCCCGACAGTTCATGCGGACTGCGATATAGCCCAACGCGTTGAAAGCCCTTGCCATTGTCTGAACGACTTTATTGTGCATATCCCCGCCATAAAGCGGGTGAGGATGAGCGATCAGAGCAATGCCAGCCGATGTTTCTGCTGGTAGTTCCAACAGGCATTCAAGACGACCTGCCTTACCGGTCATGAAGAATGGCTTTGTCTGGTTCATCAGTTTCCTTCCCTTTGTTTCAATGCCCACCTTTGATGACGACCCAGTTCATGATATTAGCAATGACTGCATCAGATGCCTTGGAAAGCGCCCTGGCACCACCAACCGCATCTGCAGAAACCGCTGATTCTTCAGCAATGAAACGCTGTTGGTCAATCAGTTCCTGTCCTTTGTAGAGAGTAGCACGGATGGCAACGCGTCCGATACAGGTATGTACATCGGTGAAATGCTGGCTGAAATCCTCAAAGATAATCCTGAGGCTGAGTGCCTCACCTTCCAAGGTACTCGCTGAACGGTTGCCAATCGCCATCAGGTAAGCATCCATCCGGCTCCTGAACAGCTTGGATGGCGCAGAAGCCCAACTACTTTCCGTATAGAAACGAACCTGCTGGTCATTCACATAGTCCAGTCGATAAACCATCAGACTGTCATCCATCCAGTCAGGCACATAAACCTTTGTTGTGATATTGGGCATTCCCTGTGGCAGCTGTCCCATTGCTTCAATCTGCAATGGTCCCAGATCATAAAGCATGGCAGGCGGACGGGAATCAATCAGGGAACAGGCAGCCAACAGGCAGGTAGCCAAAACCAGAATCAGGCAGTCTCTGAATTTTTTCATCATATCGTTCTTCCTATTGGTTGCCCTTACCGTCCAGTGAAACCCTTTTCACCCGGTCCAGGAGCAGGACCACGGGCACCGAAAAGGACACCGGTTGGGCGTTGTTTATACTGTTCAAGCAGGCTGTTGATATTGTGCACGGTCTGGCGCGCATCAGAAGCCAACGCTTCAAGTTTTGGCATCGCATCGCTCTGCATCCCTTTGTTCATCAACGCGTTGGCTTTTTTGACCAATCCTTTCAGGTCTTCAGAAAGCTGGTTCATCGTTATGAACATCTGATGACCGTCATGCACTGCGGCAGAAAATTCCTTGACCCCAGGGTCAACAATACCCGGGATACGCGACCAACCTTCTGCTGCTTTCTTGATATGCTGGATGGTCGTAACAATTTCCTTGCTGTTCCTGTCGTCAACAATGGCCGCCAGACCAGATGTGATGACTTGGACTTCTTTCAGGATAGCCAATCCCCGCATCTGAAGCTCATCCAGCAACCCCGGACGCATCCGGATCTTTGCTGGATTTTTTTGGGAAGAAGCCAGATGTTCTCCACCGACTTCGGTATCATCAAGTTCGATGGAAGCAATTCCTGTGACCCCTTGGTATGTCAACGTTGCAAAAGTGGTTGCTGTCATCGGTGCCTCTTCACTGACCTCAATACCGATTTCAATGTTGCCCGGTTCCTCTTTGCTGAACGCGATTGTCGTAACCCTGCCGACATTAATCCCCTTGAAACGGACTTTTGCCTGGGGGCTGAGTCCCCCAACAGATTGGGAGGCCATTACACGGTATGGGATATACACCGTCTTGTCCCGATTCAGGAACCAGACAATGGCAAGAATCGCTCCTGCCAGCAGGAAGGTGAACAGCCCAGCAATGAAAGCATGGGATTTGTTTTCCATCAAGTCCTCTCAATTCTTTTCATCATGGCATCATAGTCCGGCAGGTTTTTCAGCACCTTGCGTCCCCTCGCACCAAGGAAATATTCTTCAATAAACGGATGCCTGACCGACAGCACCGCCTCAATAGGTCCGCTGGCAATGACATGACGGTCGGCAAGTACGACAATCTGGGTTGAAATATCCACAATGGTATCCAAGTCATGGGAAACCATGACAACTGTCAGTTCCAGCTCATCATGCAGGCTCTGGATCAATTCAACAAAACTGTCGGAAGAAACAGGGTCAAGCCCCGATGTTGGCTCATCCAGGAAAATCAGGTCAGGTTCAAGCGCCAATGAACGGGCAAGCGCCACCCGCTTCACCATACCGCCAGACAAGTCGGATGGCATCTTGTTGGCATCAGCGGGATTAAGGCCGACCATCTGCAGCTTAAGCATGACTGCATCGGAAACCAAAGATTCCGGCAATCCCCTCAGTTCCCGCAACGGCAAGGCAATATTGTCGAATACCGGCAGCGCCGAAAAAAGAGCTCCCTGCTGGAACAAGACCCCCCAACGACTGTTGAGTGCATACAACTCTTTTGAAGTAGCCGTATTACGGTTGACACCCAGCACCGTGATTTCACCTGCAGCCGGTTTTTCCAGCCCCAGGATCTGGCGTAACAGCGTTGTCTTGCCAGTACCGGATCCTCCGATGATGGAAACGATTGCACCTTCCTCAATGGTCAGGTTGAGATTTTCATGGATAACATTCTTACCAAATGCCGTTTTCAGTCCCCGGATATCAATTGCCGCTGTCATCAGAATCCTACTCCCTGAAGCGCAATTGCAAAGATCGCATCGGCAAAAATGACTGCGGTAATGGAAGTGACGACCGATTTGGTCGTTCCCTGTCCAAGGCTCTCAGTATTCGGCTGGATACGCAGACCATAAAAGCAGGCGACAACAGCAATGATGACACCGAAGACAAACCCCTTACCCAAACCAATCCAGAAATTGGCAATCGGCACAGCATCCGGCAAAGCACTGAAAAAATATGCCATCGAAAGCCCGATGGACATCTTGCCAGCAAACGCACCGCCGACAAGCGCTACAATATCCGTCCAGACAATCAGCATCGGCATGGCAAGCCCTAATGCTATGACCTTCGGCAAGACCAGCCTGAAACCATGCGACAGACCCATGACCTGCATTGCATCCAGTTCTTCCGTCACCCGCATGACACCGATCTGAGCGGTCATCGATGAACCTGAACGTCCAGCGATGAGAATGGCGGCAAGCAGGGGACCCAACTCCCGTACAACACTCATGCCCAGCAGGTCAACCAGGAAAATATCACCGCCAAACATATGAAGCTGCTGGGCTGACAGGTATGACAGGACAACACCGATCAGGAATCCGACAATTGCAATGATGCCCAATGCCTGGGCACCCGCATGGAAAATATTGGCAGAAATCTCTCGCCACGGTCCCCGCTGCGGAGCTCCCAAAAAACGGAAAAAATCAAGGGTCAGCTGCCCCAGCAGCTGGTCAAGCCGGATGACATTCCGAACAAAGCCAAGGGGAACCTCTCTGATGGCTTCATGGATATTGACTTTGGTATCTTCTGATGGACGTTCCAAGATGCCCGCGTGGGTCAGGCGGGAAAACAGCTTATCCTGTTCTGGCGTACTTTTCAGGTCGGGTGGCAAACGGTGTGACCAACCGTTCCAGAGAAGTTGCGCACCGGTATAGTCCATGGCTTCCACTTGGGTCAGGTCCCATTTCACTGCTCCAGTGTCATGGATACTGTCAACCGATGATGCAATCATATAAGCGGCACCTTTGACTGCCAGCATGTCTGCACGCCAGCAACCACGCGCAACAATTCTGTTGCCTTGGATATCCAGTTCAGGAGGCTGTCGGGATGCTGATGTCATGCTTTCCGTGGCAAATTACTAGTCAAAACCAATCCATTATGGATGATAACACTTCAAAAGGATGTTATTCTTTTACCTGCTCCGTATTATCACTTCTTTACAACAGATGAACCCAGCGCTATCTGCCGAACGGATCACTGCCCAGATGAAGGTACAGGATGTGGCTGTGGAAATCACCCAGCAGACAGTTTCAACTAACCAAGACCTGCTGAACTGGATCAGAGCAGGACAGCTGACAGGGAACACACTGTTGCTGGCCATTGAACAAACGGGAGGCAGAGGGCGGAACGGACGGCGTTGGTACGCCGCTCCGGGGGATTCTTTGACCTTTTCCCTGGCATGGCACTTTTCCCGACCGGTTTCCATGATTTGTGGCATCCCCCTTACCGCAGGCATCGCTATGGCGCAGGCGCTGGCGTACTGCGGAGTCAAAGTACAGTTGAAATGGCCAAACGACATTCTGAAAAATGGTGGAAAAGTCGCTGGTATCCTGACAGAAACCGCTGACAGTCGCCATGACCATTGGGCGGTCATCGGTATCGGCATCAACTTGTATCTCAGCGATGCGATGGAAAGAACAATCGGGCAACCAGCGGCAGACATGCCCTGGCTGGCACAGATGGATAAGAACCGGCTGATGGCGCTGTTGACTGACTCGCTTGCATATCATCTGGCATTCCTGGATGAAAAAGGCTTTGATTCTTTGGCAACAGTCTGGAATAATTTGCACGCCCATCATTTAAAATCCGTCAAAATCATCCAAGGAACCAAGAAACTGATATCAGGCAGGGCACTTGGTATTGACCAAGAAGGACGGTTGCTGATCCAGACAGGGAAAGATATCGAAGCTGTCATCTCCGGTGACGTTTCGTTGAGGACAGAACAGGAAAACAAGCCATGCTGTTGATTGACGTTGGAAACACCTCCATCAAATGGGCCCGCCCGAAACACGGAGCGGTTCCCCGTTATGACGAAACACCCTGGCAGCATGTTGGTATCGTCCGTCACCGTGACATGGCTTCCTTAGAACGGATCTGGCAGGAGCTGCACGGGGTCAAGCCTGTCAGACATGTATTGATTTCCAATGTGGCTGGCAAAGAAATTTCCGACATTCTGACCAGTTTTTTGAAAACCCTGCCCGCTTCACCTGACATCCGCTATTTCGCTTCCCAAGCCTCCCATGCCGGCATCACGAACACCTATCGGAACTGCTCGCAGCTGGGCTGTGATCGTTTCGCTTCCATGATCGGTGCACACGCACTGTTTCCGGACAAACCGTTGGTCGTGGCAACCGCCGGGACAGCCACCACAATCGATTCCATCACGCCGGAAGGTGTTTTCCAAGGTGGCATGATCCTGCCTGGACTGGGATTGATGGCACATTCCCTTGCACTGAACACCGAGCAATTGCCTGAAATCGATCGTATGGAAGAAGACATCACACCCTTCGCTAACCATACCCGTGCCGCCATTCTTGCCGGTTGCCTCAATGCCCAATCCGGGGCGATTGAACGGACAGTTGAAGCTTTCCGCAAACGGTATGACAATGTGAACTGCCTGGTTTCAGGCGGTGCTGCGAAATACATCGTCCCCTGTCTGTCTGTCCCCTGTCATATTGTCTCCAACTTAGTGCTAATTGGTTTGTATGTTTCTGCCATGTCCGCTGGACAGGCTTGATTTCCTGCCTTTCATCACTATTTACTCTAATAGAAAACATCAGGTTTCCATCTTTCCTGGCAGAGAAATGCCGTTATAATGGGTTTTCCTGATTATCTGGAAATGTGGATGGAACAGAGGCATTCCATCTGGTTTGACTGACTTGAAAGAATATGGATAGCGAGCAGCCATGAGATACAGAATTATCCCCGTAACCCCATTTCAGCAGAACTGCACCCTGATGTGGGATGAAAACACCAATAAAGCAGCCGTCGTTGATCCAGGCGGCGATGTCAACCGTATCTGTAAAGCCATTGAAGAACAGGGTGTGACTCTGGAAAAAGTCTTGGTGACCCACGGTCATCTGGATCACTGTGGCGGAGCCAGAGACTTGGCAGACCGTTTCGGTGTTCCGATTGAAGGTCCCAACCAAGAAGACGAATGGTTGCTGGACACACTCGGTTCTGCGCAGACCCGTATGTGGGGATTGCCGCCAGGCAAACCATTTACGCCAGACCGCTGGCTGAACCAAGGAGATGAAGTCACCGTTGGCGGTGAAACCCTGAAAGTTTTCCACTGTCCCGGACATTCTCCAGGTCATGTCGTTTTTTACAACGCTGACAGCAAGGTTGCTGTTTCTGGTGATGTGCTGTTTGCCGGCTCCATTGGACGTACAGACCTGCCTAAAGGCAGCTTTCGGGCACTGGAAAAAGCCATCCAAGAAAACATGTATACCCTGCCGGATGATGTCCAGTTTATCCCTGGCCATGGACCGACCTCCACCATCGGTGCTGAAAAACGCATGAACCCTTATGTCCGTGTGAAAGGCTGATTGCCTTTTCCCCATTACCCCCCCCTTTAAGTAGAGGTCTACTTAAAGGGGTATAGTTCATCCAGCATGACTCCAAAAAAAAATACAAAAAGATCCCTGCCGGATTTCAAGCCGCCTGCTGAACCGCTTGAAATACCCGATTATCTTCATGACACCTATTGGTGGGCATATGAACATCCGAAGGCACCGGGATTCTGGGATCATGGCTTCATGATCAATTTCATCCTGCTGGGCAATTACAATCGATTGGTTAGGGCAGTTCTTGAAGAATTTCCCAATGGCATCTCAGGTGACATGCTCCAGATTTCCTGTGCCTACGGCAAACTCACGCCAAGTCTTGAAGCAGCACTGACGGATGACGGACATCTGGATGTCATTGACATCCTGCCCACACAGCTGGACACCGTCCGTAAAAAACTGAAACACCTTGACGAAAAAGTTCGGCTCTTTCAATGTAATGCCACACAGCTGAATTGCCCGGATAACAGCTATGACCATGTCCTGATGTTCTTCCTGCCCCATGAAGTGCCGGAAAAAGAACGCCGCATGGCCATGTCAGAAGCCATCCGCGTCACCAAACCGGGCGGCAATATCATCTTTGTCGAATTCATCAACCCGGGTTTCCACATTTTCAGGCTTTACGAACGGCTGGTGTTCCTGCTTTTTGAACCTTTCGCCATCGATATGTGGCGTCATGAACTGACCTACTGGTTTCCAGAAGGGCACAACTGTACCACGGTGAGCCATAAGACCTATTTTGGGCATTTCTTCCAGAAACTGGTTGTCAAGAAACTGAAATAGTTGTAATTAATACGGATCAGTCCAAGGCTTGACTGCTCCGGATGCATTTAAATCATGGGGCTATCCTAAATCAACTTAATTGTCTAGGACAGTACCAAAAGCAATCTTTTGTAACGTTTCCTGTTGAAGGCATGTAACAAAAAGCTTTCTCATATTCAGACACCACCCCCAAAGCCTAGCGATTTCAGGAAATCAGATGATAATTAAAAGAAGCTCAAATCCTCAACCTGCGGACTAGAGTTTGCTGTACGGTTCTATTGTACTTATGCTAACAAATTCTTATGTAATTGATTCAAAAGAACCTGTATAAGAAATAATTTTCATATGATTTTTTAAAGAATTTTCAAATTGTTCCCATTTTGTTTAAGAAAAAATTTGCATATTTTGTCTGTAAAATTTCATTGCCCAAAAACAGCGACATCGCTATAATCCGACCTGGTTTAATGTGTATCAGAACTGGTCGGTTATTGCCTTCAGGCTGGCTTCCGCCGAACTGAAGGATTACGCCTGAGATGGAGATAGGGGTATGAGGCGTATTGTGGTACCGCAGGTGATTATTGCAGCGTTAACGGCGATTGCTTTTTTGTTTATTGTCGGTAAGCCTGCTGGCATTTCTTCCCTGCTGGCATCACTCTGCTTTCTTATTCCCAACTCAATCTTTGTGATGTTTTTCTATTCAAGGCTTACCTGCGGGCAATCTTCCAGTATGGCTCTTTTTGGTTCTCTGGAGCTGATAAAAATCATTCTGATAACGGTCAGCGCTGGTCTGGTCTTCTGGATATATCCGGATTTACATTGGATCGCATTTCTGGCGAGTTTTGTTATCTGCCTTGCCAGTTATATTTTTTTATTGTCTAAATTGAAAGGTTGAGTATAACTATGGATGCCCATAATGCGCCTTCTTTAGCAGATTACATTAACCACCACCTGAAAAACCTTGGCTTTGTTGATGGTCATCTGACAACCCAGAAAGGGATGTTGGATTTCTCCATGATCAATGTCGATACCGTTTTCTGGTCTATCCTTTGCGGGATTGTTGCATGTCTTGTCATGGCAATCGTCGCGAAAAGTGCGACCTCAGGTGCGCCGGGGCGTGTACAGGCTGCTGTTGAAATGCTGGTTGAAATGGTTGACGGTCAGGCAAAATCCCAAATTCACGGTGACAGGCGCTTTATTGCACCTTTGGCATTGTTGATCTTTGTCTGGATTTCCCTGATGAACTGCCTGGATTTCTTGCCTGTCGATCTGTTTGGTCAGATTTTTGAATGGACAGGATTGAATCGTATTTTCAAATACCACAGGGTTGTTCCGACGTCTGACCTGAATGTACCTGTCGGCATGGCATTGACGATTATCGTCATGTCCATCTACTACGCTCTGAAAATGAAAGGGATTGGTGGTTTCTTCAAAGAACTGTTCACTCATCCTTTCGGTGCAGTCATGTTTCCGGCAAATATCCTGTTGAATATCATCGAATATCTTTCCCGCCTGATTTCCCTGTCCATGCGACTGTGGGGCAACATGTATGCAGGTGAATTGATTTTCTTGATGATTGCAATCCTAGGATCCAAGATTATGACAGGCATTTTCGGTGGCACGGCCTTCTTTATCGGTCATGTGATTGCAGGTGCTGTCTGGGCAATCTTCCATATCTTGGTTGTGTTCCTCCAGGCTTTCATTTTCATGATGCTGACACTGGTCTATCTGGGACTGGCGCACGAAACTGAACACTAAGAATTCATTTTTATCAAATCGATTTTTATCAATTTTCATATCAACTTAAAGGAAGAAAAATTATGTTAGCTATTGCTTGCGGTATCATCGTCGGTTTTGCAGCTTGCGGTGCAGGTATCGGTATTGGTGTCCTGTCCGGTAAGTTCATTGAGGCATCAGCGCGTCAGCCTGAACTGACCAACCCAATGCGTACCAACACTCTGTTGCTGGCTGGTCTTGTTGATGCAGTTTACCTGATTGCGGTTGCTATCTCCCTGATGTTCGCATTCGTTAACCCATTTGGTGGTGCTTAATCAAAGGGACTTTTCCTTCTGTTCCTATCCAGAACCTTTCTGGAACCCGATGAATGAATTTAACCCACTTTAAGAGGAATTAACCGTGAACTTAAATGCCACATTATTTGTACAGATTGTGGTCTTCCTCATCTTTGCAGTCTTTACCGCAAAGGTCGTATGGCCACCACTGGTTAAAGTACTGGACGAACGTTCCCAGAGGATTGCCGACAGCTTGGCTGCCGCTGAAAAAAGCAAACAGGAAGTCGCCAATGTTGAAGCCCAGGTTCAGGCTGAAATCAAGAAAGCCCGTGAAGAAGGTGCTAAACGCATCCTAGAAGCAGAACAGCGCGCCAATGTCGTAGCAGCAGATATCAAGGCTAAAGCTGAAGCTGATGCCGCAAAGATCATTGAGCAGGCAAAGGCTGAAGCCAAGCAGGAAATCTTCCGTGCCAAAGAAGAACTCCGTGGTCAGGTTGCTGCACTGGCAATGAAGGGCGCTGAACAGATTCTGAAACGGGAAATCTCCAGCGCCAACCATGCTGATCTGCTCAAACAAATTTCCAATGAGTTGTAATTATGAAAGATACCAATACAGCCCTGCCGTATGCTGAAGCGCTTTTCCATCTCTCCCAGAATGGCGGTGACAAGGGCATCGAATTGGTGGACAGTTTTGTCACTCAGCTGACGGAACTTGGTAAAAGCAAGGAACTCCAAAACCTGATTTCCAATGACGATGTGCAGCCATCTGAAGTCGTTGACTTCATTCTGATGCTCATCAAGGCGCTGAAAAATGACAATGTCAGGAACTTTGTCCGTGCCCTGCCGGAAATCAGCGAAGAGTACTACAAGCTGAGAAGTTCTACCAAGAGTGCTGCTCATGCCCAGATTCTGAGTGCTTTCCCCATTTCTGATGAACAGTTGAAGGAAATCGTGCCTGCACTTGAAAAACGGTTCAACCGCCCACTCACTGTCACAGTGACCTTGGACGCATCGCTTATCGGTGGCTACAAGGTGATTGTTGAAGATGAAGTTCTGGATCTGACCGTCAGCTCAAAACTGCAGAAGATGCAGGAAGCCATTGCTTCATAAGCATCCATGATTAGCAGAACAGAATAAAATTTTAGGAGTTAGTATGCCATTCAACCCGTCTGAAATCAGTGATCTGATTAAAAGCCGGATCGAGACTCTCGATGACAAGGCTCAGATTCACAATCAGGGTACTATTACATCCGTATCCGACGGTATCTGCCGCATCCGTGGCCTGTCGAATGCAATGCAGGGCGAAATGCTGGAATTTCCTGGCAACACCTATGGTCTTGCATTGAATCTGGAACGTCATTATGTCGGTGCGGTTATTCTGGGTGAATATGCCCATATTTCCGAAGGCGATGTTGCTCGTTGCACTGGCCGAATCCTGGAAGTGCCAACCGGTCCAGAACTGTTGGGTCGCGTTGTTGACTCCCTGGGCCGTCCTATCGACGGTAAAGGTCCAATCAATTGCAAATTGTCTGCCCCTATTGAAAAAATTGCTCCTGGGGTTATTGCCCGCCAGTCCGTTTCCCAACCGATGCAGACTGGTCTGAAAGCAATTGATTCCATGGTG
>JBJEXA010000130.1:0-11263 GCA_051885335.1 Oxalobacter sp.
GAAAGCAATAAAACAAAGAATGATAGTGAATATCAGGTAAGAATTCTTTTTCATATTCGTTCAAATTCAAATGGATATGGGAAGAGCCGGCTCTTATATCCGTTAATAAGAATTAAACGAATAAGAAAAACATATAAGTTGTTGTATTTAATATATTTTTTGTGTTATTTAAATGTTTTTTTCATGTTTATGACTGTTGTTTTTTGGGATGGTCATGCAAAAAGTGTACTTCCATCAACCAAGTAAGATGATTTCAGGTAGAATGCTGATGTCTTTTAATTCTTATTAATGGAACTAAGACAGGTTGAGGCTTTGGTTGCATCAGCCTGACATTCCGTATAATGAGATAGTCCAAATCCGTCCCTCCCTATTTTCTTGCCTGCCAACTCTTTTCGTTACGGTTGAGGTATTGATGGATTTCTCATGTGTACGTTCTTGGGAGAGAACCCTTTTCACCCGCTTTCTGTCTGAATCAGGCTTCAAGGAAAAGACCCGCCGGACATACAGGGCTGGTCTGCTCAATTTTGCTGCTTGGTGCCATGCAAACGGTATCTCTGAGCCTGATACCGGTTCACTTAATCTCTGGAAAGCGTATCTGCTTGACTGCTATCAGGCCGCTACGGCACAGACCTATCTGGCTGCTGTGAAACTTTTCTGTAAATGGCTGGCTGTCCATGGATTCGGTAAAGACATCGGTTTGCCCGTCAAGGGTATCAAGTCAGAACTGGGATTCAGGAAAGACTGCCTGTCAGAAAACGATATGCAAAAAGTGCTGGGCTGTCTTGAAACCAAGATCAAGAAGGCGAAAAAACATGAAAGCTGTTTTGCAAGGGAATTGCGCAATTATGCCATCGTCCTGCTGATTACAACCTGTGGGCTTCGGGTATCAGAAGTCTCTTCGCTGGATATGGGGGACCTGGATGCTGTCTTAAACCAGCCTGTACTGTGGGTATATGGTAAAGGGCGAAATGGCAAGACAGATTTTGTGTCTGTTCCTCCGGCTCTAAAAATTCTGCTGGTGAAGTACTTCAACATCAGACACAGATTAACCAAGGGTTTTATGGCATCAGAGCCGATGTTCATTTCGTATAGCCGCAACAGTTATGGAAAAAGGCTTTCTGCCCGTACAATCAGCCAGATTGTCAAAAAAGCACTGATTGATGCTGGATTCAATTCATCCAGGTTGACAGCACATTCCTTGCGGCATACTGCCGTGACTCTGGCACTGAAAGCTGGCGCTACTTTGCAACAGGTACAGCAGTATGCCCGACATCGGTTGATGGATATGACGCTCCGTTATGCGCATAATCTGGAGCATGCCAGGAATCCATGTTCGGACTTGGTGATGAAGATGATTGGCAGGTTAGATTATTCTGGGATACCGATTGCATAAAACATGATGGCTTTTGAGGTAAATAGAAAACCCATAATCATATGTTTGTCTGCTGGTATCCCATGATACATGAGAAGATAAAAATTTCTCTCAATTCCTCATCGTTGAGGAATCCGATTGCCGTCCAGACCGTCTTCGGCATACCACCAGGCATGTTGCGAGACGGTTGCCCAGCTGCCGCCGTGCCGGTAGATGAACAGGATACCCTGACGCCGGCAGAAGTTCACAAATTCCAGGCGTTCCATACTGCCCAGCAGCCAGAGCAGCCCGCCTTGTGAGCGTTTGTCATAATACTTAAGACCGGCCGCCTTGATGAGTTCCACCACATCAATCCTGGAGGCACGCGCCGCTTTGCGTGCTGTTTCCTGTTTGAGTTGGGTGATTGCCCGGATATCTGGTTTTGGTTTCTTTTTCATGGCGTGTCAGGATGCAGGACAAGTTCAGTGATTTCAGAAGGTTTGCCTAAACGGATCAGAAAGCCGTTCCATAAGCCGGCACCGTTGCTGATATACAGTTTCATGCCATCCACATCATACAGCCCTGAAACATAACCGTCATTGAATATCTGGTTCAGCCAATGGATACCGAGTACCTGACCGCCATGGGTATGGCCAGAGAGCTGTAAGTCCACACCGGCTGCGGCATTGGCATCCGCCCCTCTGGGCTGGTGTGCTATTAGGATGACTGGTATGCCTTCAGGTTTGCCTGCCAGGGCTTTCTGGATATCTGGTTCAGGCAATCCGAAGCGGGCGGCTGTCCGGTCAGTGATGCCTGCCAGCACAATCTGTCTGCCTTTGTCTTTCAGTACCAGATGTTCATTTTTCAGGATCCGCAGTCCCATATTCTCAAAATAGCGCATCCATGCCAGGTAATTGGAATAGTATTCATGGTTGCCCGTGACGGCATAAACGCCCAAACGTGCTTTCAGGTCTTTGTAAGGAGCAACATCGTTTACCCGGTTTTTGGTCAACCCATCCACCAGATCACCCGAGAGAACCATCAAATCGGGGTTCAGAGCATTGGCTTTGTCCACTACCGCACGCATCCATTCAGCATTCATCAGACGGCAGGCATGCAGGTCGGTCAGTTGGACAATGCGGAAGCCATCCAGCTCTTTCGGCAGATGGCGTACATGGATATGCGTCTGCTTGACATCAGGCACACGGATGCCCTGCCATGTCCCGATTGCAGACAGAATGATGGCAAGGATGCCAAGCCCGATGTTCCAATGCCAGCCCAGTTTCAGTTTCTGGGAAAAGATTCCTGTTTTGCCGGCAATCCAAAGGACGATGGAAGCCATGTCCTTGAGAATCAGGAAACAGAGCAGCAGGATGAAAGCGCCCATTGCCCAGCCTGCCACGATAATGGCTCCTCTGGGAACTTCCGGTGATGCCCAGCCGCCAAACAGGCTGGTAATCAGTCCCCATTGTGAAATCAGCAGGATGAGCAATGCAATGGCAATCTTCCAGACGCGGCTGACAGGCAGTGCCGGAACAAAACGCCAGATGACGAATGTGGCAAACAGAGCAGGAAAGATCAAGAACATCCCGAACCTTTTCATTCAATAAAACAGGCGGCTATGATAATGGAGAGAAAGGAATAAAATAAGTTCTCTTACGCAATCTTAGTTTTTTTCTCAATGCCATTTGGGATGTCTTCCGTCAAAAATCATCAGGATGAACCATACGCCAGGTTTTAAGTTCAAAGTGCCTGACCAGTAATATAACGGCAATGCATTTCAATGTCTAATGCCAATAACTCATTTCATGTTATGCTTTATAAGCATGAGAAACGTCAAAAAATGAGGTCTTTGCATGGAAATCCGTGTCCTGCGTTATTTTTTGGAATCTGCCCGTACAGGCAGTATCACCCGTGCTGCTGAGCGGTTGCATGTTACCCAGCCGACATTGTCACGCCAGTTGAAAGGGCTTGAGGAAGAATTGGGGAAGAAGCTGTTTGTGCGTGGCAGTGCCAGTATCCGTCTGACCGACGAAGGCCGTCTGCTGAAAGAACGTGCATAAGATATCCTCAGCATGGTGGACCGGACAGCAGCCGAATTCAAGGCATTGGATGACTTTACCGGCGGCGATCTGTATATCGGTTGTGCTGAATCCCAGGGTATCCGTCATTTTGCCCGTGTTGTGCATGGTCTGCAGGCACAGTATCCACGTATCCGTCTGCATCTGCATAGTGGTAATGCGGCAAATGTGACGGAACGGCTTGACCGTGGGTTGCTGGAATTTGCCGTCATTGTCCGTGATGCCGATGCTTCCCGCTATAACAGTCTGGTGATTCCCCATCATGATACCTGGGGGCTTATTATGCGGCAGGATGATCCGATGGCATCCAAGGCAACGGTCAGTCTGGATGATTTGATGGATATGCCCCTGATCTGTTCCCAAGACAGCATGGTTGCTGACCACCCCAAATGGTTTGGTGACCGTATGGATAAGCTCAATATTGTGGCGACCTATAATCTGCTGTTCAATGCCGCCATCATGGTGTATGAAGGGATTGGCTATGCCTTGAGTTTTGATCAGTTGGTTGATACCAGTCCGCAAAGCGGGCTTTGTTTCCGTCCACTTGAACCAGCCTTGCTGGCTCCGATGTATCTGGTCTGGCGCAAGCACCAGACTTTTACACCCGTTGGACAACTGTTCTTGGAAACGTTGTCCCGTCAGTACGGCATACATCAGGAGTCATGAAAACATGAGGGACGGCAGGATGAAAGGAAATGTCATGACAGGCCGGCTGCCTTTGTCATTGTTGGAAAAGAAGTCTTTTCCGCAGGAAGTTTCAACGGTGGATTTGGATGCAGCCTGCCATCAGATTGAGACTGTATTGGCAGAACTGGGCATTTCCGCTCAGATTGTTTCAGCCGTTTCGGGTCCTGTGATGGCTTGGTATGAACTTGAACTGGCAGAAGGTGTCGAACCGGTCAAGGTCACTATCCATGCGAGGGATTTTGCCAAAGCACTGTCAGCTGTGGCTTTCCGGGTGGTTGAGTATGCAGCCGGTCTTCGCCGGTTGGCATTTGAGGTGCCGAATGCTGTTCGAGAAAGGATTTTCCTGTCAGATGTCCTGATGGTTGAGCGTGTCAGTGATAAAAGGAAGGAGCTGCCGGTTGCTTTGGGCAAGGATATGGTTGGTAAACCTGTGGTTGCTGACTTGACCCGGATGCCCCATCTGCTGGTTGGCAGCAGTTCAGGTTCGGAGAATATCGGGTTTCTTCATGCAGTGATTCTGTCATTGCTTTGCAGTAAGACGGTGGGGCAGTTGCGGTTCTTGTTGATGGATGTCAACGGACAGGGGTTTTCTGCTTATCAGGGAATTCCCCTTCTTCAGGCACCAGTCATTACAGGATCATCAGACAGTATCTTTGCCTTGGCATGGGCGATTCAGGAAATGAGGCGGCGGTTTCAGTTTTTTAAAAGTGCTGGGGTTGCCGGTTTTGATGAATACCATCAACAGGTGGCGGCAGGAGAATCGGATGGTGTATCTCTTCCCCGTGTTGTCATGGTCATCAATGAATACCCAAACCTGTTTTCAACCGGTCGGGAAGCTGAAATGATGATGGTACGCCTTGCATTGGGCGGGCATGTTGTCGGCATTCATCTGGTTTTGGCGGCTGGACGGGTTTCTTTGGATACCGTCACAGACCTGATTAAGCTGCATATTCCCTCCCGGATTGTTTTCAAGGTCGGGAGTATGACGGATTCCAGACGGATGGTTGGACAGCACGGCGCAGAAGCCCTGTTGGGGCAGGGAGATATGCTTTATCTGTCCAATGGCGGTGAAACTGTCCAGCGTATCCATGGTGTTTCGGTATCCGATGCAGAAGTGTCCCGTATCACAGCTTACCTCTCTCAGCAGGGAAGGCAGGGTAAGGATGGCTGATTTATCAGGATGCTCTGTAAAACCCAGTCCTTGAGGGCGTGGATATAGGGAGTTGTTGTTGTGTTAAAATTTCTCCTGGCGGCAGGGCGTGCCGTGTCAGCCTGTGGAGAGCCCGTGAGGCCTGGGGGAATATGAGGTAAAAACCAAGCGCTGAATCTTCTGGGCAGTCTCGATGAAGCAGGAACCCGTTGGGGGGTGCTGTTGCAGCCCGGTAGGAATCTCCAGCATTCATGCTGGGGAGGACGTCGGAATGCGGGCATGTTCCAAAAAAGGAATTTCAGATGGCAGCCGGTTTTGCAGAAAAGTTCGGAATCAGAATCAAGGTGAAATATACCGATGAAGCCAAGGTATCCCTTGACCGGAAACTGCATGATCTGTTCGGTGAGGACAATGCGAATTTCAGGAAATACCTGGATAATCACGGTTACAACCTTTTTTCTGCAGATTACCGGGTGTTTGACCGCCATTTCAATGATTTCGTCAATCAGGTGCCTGAATTGGTACCCTATATCCACGATTTCAAGCTGTTTGATGATATCCTGGTACAGCTTAAAGACCTGCTGCCGCCCGTCAAACCGGAAGAGCTTGAATCATTTGACAACCGATGATACCTGGGCAGGCTATCTGCGCCTGCTTTTACCTTCCAGGACACTTTCCTTGCATTCAAACAGGATTTCCACATGGGCAACTGGATGAGGCCCCGGGATATTGCGGGTTGTGCTTGAGAGGACAAAATTGGAACCAGTGCTGTAAGCGGCTTTCAGTACCTGGTAAGGTGTGACATCTTCTTCTTTGAAAAGGTCTTCTGGAACAAGATCGGGGCGTTTGCCGCCAATCATGGCAGTACCGATAGGATTGGTACCGATCAGTTCCCCTTCAAAACAGGCAATCAGCATATGCCGGCATGCGGTGACACCAGTGACACCGAACAGGTTCTTGCCACAGACAGGGCAATGCCAGTGCGGGGTTTTTGTATAGACCCAGTTTGTCGCCACAACCTGTTTCCTGCTGCCATCTTCAAACTGCAAGGCTTCTTCTGCTGGTTTTTCCGGTTCCTTTTCAGCAGGCCTGTCTCCAGACAGGGGGGTCCGCCAGGCAATCGCATAACGGTCCACCAGGTTGGCGCTGTGTTTTTCATGGGTATCCTGCACCCGGTCGTCTTCAGACCAGGTAATCCTTGGCAAAGGCAGGATGCCGGAGATATAAAGGACAATCTGTTCGACAATGGAATAGGTGGTCGTCATCTCCATTTCCATGTCTTCAATCTCAAAGTTGGTCGGCAGTGCAGTTGTCCAATGACCGCCATGCTGCATCTTCGCCAGTTCGATTTTTCGGGTCAGGATGTATTCCAGCAGCCTCAGATGCTCAAGCATCTTCTGGATGGTCATTGTGCTGAGATTGTCGCCATAATGTTCATTCCAGTCACGGAGGAATGTGCGCAGGTCAGAGACGATGAAGGAATGGGATTGAAGGATTTCCCAGTTGCTGTGCCATTCGCAGAGCATACTGACAACATGGTGCATGGCGGCATTGGCGGCGTTTTCAAGATTCGGGGAGGCTTCAGTCGTTTCCATTTTTCCGTCTCTACATCATTTTTTCGGAACAAACCTATAAGATACCCCGTTCACGGAGTTTCGCCATGACCTGTGTCAGATTTTCGCAAAGGATTCCGATTCCACCTTGGGAACGCCATTCAGCGATGTTCTTTGGGCTGTCGTCAATCAGAATGTCGTCTGGACTGGTGCAGTAATGCTGCTTGTGCGTGGTCAGTACAACCGTGTTGACCACAATTGTGTCTGAGAGCATTCGCCTGATCCAGGCGATCTTGTCATCCCGGGCAGTTGGCATATTGCGTTTGGGTTTTGGCAGAGCGGTCAGGATTTCACACCGGTCTCCGTATTTTTCATAAAGACGGTCAAACAGTGTCTTGGCACCATCCATGATGTCGAGCGTATTGAAATAGTGGGGAATTTTGCTCAAAGCAGCCCACATGGTGTCACTGTCGGGATCAGCAATGCCACAGACGGCCTTTGCCCGTGTCCAGAAATCCACCAGTACCCCATCCATATCCAAGAAGATTTTGCCTTGATACATATCAGTTCCTCTGTTTTTGATTGATTACCAGTATAGCGGAATGTGCCGGTCTGGCTATATGGCATGCTGAACTGTGGATGTAGGGAAATGCCTGATGACCTGTTAGAATGTCCTTATCATGGATATGGAACAGTTTATTTTCTTCAGGGAACAACTGTGTTCCGCTGGTTTCCATGGCATTGTTGGGAGGAAGTATGGCGAGGGCAGGAATAGTTGCCAATATTTTGACGGCAATGGTGTTGACAGCCATGGGAGGAGGTATGGTGCAGGCAGAAGTAGTTGCCAATGAACCGGTTGATGCTGGCAAGGTTGTCCGTGCAGAAAAAATCATCCTGGGACTTCAAGAACGGTTGCCGGACTATACAGCAAAAGGAGCGGGGCCGTTTGTGGCTGCCATCTATGACAATCAGGGAAATCTGTTGGTTGAGACTGCCAATTCGGTGGTGAATGGGCAGTGCAGCCATAATCATGCTGAGATGAATGCCATCCGTTTAGCGGAGGAAAAACTGGGAACTTACAATCTGGGACCGTATCATCTGCACCTGTATGTGACAGCGGAACCGTGCGTGATGTGCATGGGTGGCATCATGTGGTCAGGCATTGAGGCGGTGTATTACGGGGTGCCTTCCAAGCGGGTTGAAGAAATCACCGGATTTGATGAAGGTTATAAACCGGATTGGCTGGAGGCATTCCGTCAACGTGGGATTACGGTGTATGGCAATATTGCGTCTGAAGCCGGGGAGAAGGCGCTTCAGCAGTATATGGATGAAGGCAGGGTTGTCTATAAGCCTGAACGCAGTCAGTAAAGGGCGTGATGGGTTCCTGGGAAAGGTCAGATGATGGAAAGTGCGGAACAGGATATTGAAACAGCGGTTGTTTCTGATGGTTTAGCGACATCTGGGCATGAGGAGATGGTATGGATGATGGAACCAGTACCTGGTCCAATGCTTCCAGAGAAGGAATTGGCTGTCACTGAAATGGAGGGGCATGATGCCAATGACCTGACCCTCTTGGGTGTCCGTCTGAAAACGGCTATGGCAAAGGTAGGTATGAGCCAGGCACAGCTTGCCCGCGCCTGTGGGGTGAAACCGCCCAGCGTCAGTGGCTGGCTCAACGGGAAGGCGAAATATCTGAAAGGCCAGAACCTGCTGGCGGCTGCCAAGGCGTTGAATGTTTCGCAGGATTGGCTGGCGACCGGGGAAGGGGCGATGCTGCCTTACGATGATGGGTTGACTGTCATTCCCAACCTGCCTTCCAATGAATTTGTCCAGGTGTCTATCCTGAATACCCGTCAGTCTGTATTGGATGACCGTTTTGAGGAACATCTTTATGAGGAAAAGATGGCTTTCCGCAAGACAGACTTGATGAAGATGAAGGTCTCTTCCCGCTTCGCCCGGATATTGACGGTACCTGATGACTGTATGGCACCGACCATACAGCAGGATGGCGCTGTCCTGATCAATACGGAAGATACTGTTCCTCAGGATACGAAGGTTTATGCCATTTTTTACAATGGCCAGATGTTCCTCCGCCGTTTGGTTCTGGATTTCAGTGATGTTGCTGGTGGACGTGTCTGGGTGATGCGTTGCGATCATCCTGACCGGTTGCACCATCCTGACCGTCGTCTGCCACCGAATGCTGCCATTTTCGGACGGGTGGTCTGGTATGCCGGGCTGCTTTGAAGGACGGAGTTTTTTTCTTTGTCAGGACTTTTCCAGATTGTTTGACACTGAATAAACCAACAGGTTTAAGATTTATTAAAAACAGTCCATAATCATCAGCATCAGGTTGTTTTTCTTGATTCTTACGATAATCTGCGGATTGGAGGGTTATATGCTGACTGCTTTAGGTAAGTTCCTGAAAAAACTGCGTGTTGACCGTAATGAGGTGCTGAAGGATATGTCTGCCCGCTTAGGTGTCACCGCATCTTTCCTGTCTGCTGTCGAGAACGGCAAGAAACGCATGCCGTCTGAATGGAACAGTAGGCTCTGTTCTGCTTATGAGTTGGATGCGGAATCCCGGAAACTGTTGACGGCCGCCATTGCAGAGACCGAATCCAGTATTGATCTCGGTTTGGCGGGGGTGGAGCCTGTCAACCGTGAATTGGCAGTGTTTTTTGCAAGGCGTTTTGCCATGCTGGACAATGACCAGGTCAAGGCTATCCAGAAAATCCTGCGGAAGGATGAAAAGAACCGTGGCGAAGAATGAGGGCTTTCCGGTACAGATTATGGCGTGCCTGGAAAAAGTCCCTATGCCAGTGGCTGGTGTGGCACTGGCGGTGGCGGCATTGGGAGGACCGATGCTGCTGTTTTGCCCCAGTTATGCGGCGTTTCCCTTCCCTTTTGCCATCTCTGCGATGGCAGGATATCTGCTGGATATGTTTTTAGCAAAGGCTGGAGAAATTTCTTTTACTTGGCATTGGATTGCTGTTGGCCAGATGGTATTGGCTTCTGCCTTGACTGTCTATGCCTTGGTGCATAACCTGAAAGCGGCTGCCAGGAAAGCAGGATAGGAAGAAGACATAAAAGCCTGTAATGTGTTGATTGTGCTGTTATTGTTGTTTCATCCACATTTATTGCCGTCATTTCTGCCATTGGAGGCGATTTGACTTTAAACTACAGCTTTTGCTGTTTTACAGATCCCCGTTATGGAAAATCCAAACCAGACAGAAACCGTTATCCGTGAAGCCCAGGAAATCAATAAGCTGCTGACTCAGCGGCTGAATACCAGCCAGACCAGTTCTGACGAGGAATTCAAGGCATTGCTGCATGCCGTTACGGTACCGATGATGACCCTGACAGCCAAGATGTCAGGTGAATCTGAGGCTTTTGTGCAGAAAGTCTGTGATGAAGTGTTCCAGGCCATCACCGGCAAGGCACCTCAACGGGATGATGCAGGCAGGATTCAGAGTGTCCGTTCCGGTCAGCCGATGGATGCAACCGCTTTGTTTGAGTCTGCCATGACGGATCCTGACATGATCAAAGGGGCGGAAACGGCGAATTATGCGTTGGCAGCAGCCATGCAGCAGATGGCGGATACCCATTGGGGGAGGCCGGTTATCCGGGCGCGTATCATGGTCATGGTGATTGTCGGGTTGTTGAACCGTATTGCTGTGGAGGCTAATCATCCTTTGGATCATTTTGATACAGTCCGGGATGCCATGCAGAATATCCAGAGCAATATGGGATGGAAATGATCTTGGATTGGTCTTCTGGCACAGGAAGCCATCTCATTGCTTCCGTGAGGTTGGATGGCTGTGGGTGTCATTACCGATGGAATCAGGTATGATGTCTGGGTCAGGGATTGACTGGACAGTCGCTGTCATGTTGTAGGGAGACATCGATGAAATTTGAAGATGATATTGAAGTGGTTCTTGAACAGGATGTTATCAACGAAGAACAGTTGGAGCAGTTCTGTAAGGAATTGCAGGAGATATTGGCTTCAGACAGGGTATTTGGACAGCTGTTGCTTAAATCAATATCTGATATCCCTTTCCTGGACAGCGATGTCGCAGATGAAGATGCCCAGATGACGCTGTTGTTGGCAGCTGAAAATCTGACAGGCGTCCTGCATTGAGGAAATAAGGCTTTAGCAGGTAAAGCACGGGTATGGTCCTGTGCTTTTTTATTTGGAATCAGGGGTTTGGGCAGTCCGGCGTTTTGCCGGTTTTGCGCCGAAGATGCTGCCCAGCAGGACAAGCCCGATGAAAAACAGCCAAAACATTGCCATATTGAAATGGAGAATGAGCAATGCCATCAGCAGGAGGCCGAGGACAATCTGGAGGGGAAGGGTGATGATACGGCGCATGTCAGCGTTCCTTTCATTTTCCCCATAATGCCCGGACATGGGCAGCTACGCCTGAGGCAAGCCCTTCAAGGC
>JBJEXA010000131.1:0-2496 GCA_051885335.1 Oxalobacter sp.
AACCTCGACTGTATAGGCATCAATACGCCCTGGTCCTGTGGTGCTGTAAGCATAAACATAGAGGTTATAAAGGCTTGACCCTTTGACAGGGACTGCATTGACCTGTTTGAATTTCATACAGGCATTCTCTTCTGTCATCCAGCAACCATTCTTGTAAGTCCCTTCCCCATAATGTTTATCAAAGACTTTCTGGGCAATCAGTTTCTGGTCTTTGTCTGTCAGGATAACCGCCTTGCTGTTGACAGGCTTATCCTCAACAGTTTTTCCAGATTCCCAGAAACTGCCACCTTTGAAGAACCATCCAGCGACAACGATGCCAACCAGTACCATGACACCCCAGAAGACTTTTTTCATAGGCGTTGCACCGGTATCATCATGGCTGGTCTTACCATACTGACGGAAAGAAGGTACTGCTTTCTTGGCAGAAGAAGCCGGTACTGTTGAATCCTGAACCGGTATCGGAACTGCATAAGAGGCAGGGACTGGTGCTGGTATCGGTGTCTGATTGCCCTGATGAGTCGACTGGACAGATTGAACTGGCTGGATGGCCTGTTCTGTCTCTACACTAAGCATATGCCCAGATTCCAGCTGACTGGCTGAAACCTGAAAACGTTCTGACAGTTCAGTTTCAGTCTGGACATAGCCTGCCGGGGCTGGCACGGCACTGTCAGCTATGCCAGCATCCGTGGGAATGCCCGCAGCAATAGCCGCCTGCTCGATACCTGCTGTCCGTAGGTGCTCAAGATCCTGCTTTGCCTGCTCATGGTTCCTGTCTGCAGCCTTGCCAATCCAGATATAGGCCAGACGGATATCCTGGGGGGTGCCGATACCATTGAGATAACGCATACCCAGCCGATATTGGGCATCTGCATCACCCTGCGATGCCAGTCTGTAAAGGCGATACAGTTCCAATGTCTGTTTTTCCATGCTGTTTCCACTCGACCTTTCTTGCCTGCTGTTCCTGACTTTTTCCATGCCTTTGGCTTTCCTGATCATCAATAGGTGAATGGATTCTTCATCGGGACAACATACTCACCTGTCTCTTTCCGGAAAGTAATCTGGATGCTTTCCCCCTGCTTCTGGGAACCGTTCCTGATACCGCTTACCGTCAGACGGATGGGATACATGCCATTGCCACTTTCCTCAATCTTGACGGTTCCTTTAAGATCAATCGCCTGACGGGCATTGGCGATATGGCCGTCAACATGCCTAAGATCAAGCATCTCAAAGGAGGTAGGGATATAACCGATATTCTTGATGTTCCCTTCTATCTGTGTAAACAGGATGACACCAGAATCTGTCTCTCCAAGGTTGTTATTCTCGATTTCCCCCTGCCATCCCCAAACATCATCTCTGCCAAACCTGACGAACTGCCAGTTTTCAGGCGGTTCATCGCCACTGCCGGCAGTGACAAACGGATTTTTGGCGACTGTCGTGTAATTGGAGGCAAACTGCGGTTCAAGGACAAACATCCCGATAATACCATCAGCGATATTACTGTCACTTGCCATACGTCCTGTCGCCAGCACATAGATACGGGAACCTTCCTTGGTCTTGACTGCATCCACCCGGTTGACCTTGAAACAGAACTCAGTCCCACCACTGCGGGATGACCAACAGCCCAGCTTGGCATCAAAACGCCCGTAACTGCTGTCCATTAAATCCTTGACCATGCTGTTGATGCTTTCCTTATTGACATCAGCCAAACTACCTTTCGATCGGTGGATATGGATAACGCCGGTGACATCTTTCATTTCGCTGTTTGTACCGATAAGCCGGTCAAAACGTCCGATACAATGACCAATGCCAATCACCAATACAAAAACCAGGATACCTCCTAGGATAGAACATACTTTGTGGAACCGCTGGTTCCTGAAACCAATGATAAGGCGATCCAGGAATCCAGGTTGTTCATGGTTGATGATGGTGTCTTCAATCGCCTCATCCATGATGGATGGGGAAAGCAGGTATTCTGTACCGGCAGGAATGCCGCCAGTATGCCTTTCTCCAACCGAAGGCTGATAAGGTGGAACAGGTTCTGTATAACTGGCTTCCGGCACATAACCGATAGGCTGCCCGTCTGGCACGGTTGGATGTCCATCAATCAGGTACTGCGTTCCACAGGCCATACCACCCGGCTGTACAGATTTGGGTTGATAGTCTATACGGGGGAACGGTGTATAGTCAGGGACCAATAGATGAGCCGGCAGCGGACGGAGAGGCGGTTCCTCGATTTTTACAGGTTCCGGTTTTACAGGCTGAGACCGCTCAACGGAATCAGCCAGCCACTGGTTCACCCGGACAACGTCCAGCAAGGCGGCTTCATCCATCCATTGAAGGTCACGGACTGCACCAGGATGGCCCGCAGAGGCGGATTTCAGCAACCAGACCTTGGCAAGCGGTGTATTTCGATGGATGCCGATACCATTGAGAAAGCAGAGTCCCAACTGATACTGGGCTTCTGGATTGCCATTTTCAGCCTGGCCATACAGAAGC
>JBJEXA010000132.1:0-2478 GCA_051885335.1 Oxalobacter sp.
GCCTTGTCATTACGGGATTCAATCTGACCGCCCTGATTCTGCTTTTTATCAGCAGCTTTCGCAGACTGTCCATTCTTTGCAGACTGACCTGTTTTCTTGTTTTCCTGGGAAGCAGTCTTCGCTGCTGGCTGCTGTTTCTGTTCTGCTGGGGCTTTGGCTGTTTTTTTGGTGGCCCCACTCATCATTGCCTTGATTTGCGCAACCTCATCCTCAACAGCCTTACGGGCACGTTCAACCTCAGCCTGGCGTTTCGCCTTTTCTGCTTCCATTTCCCCGGGAGCTTTCGGCACTTCTGCCGGTATATCCTTCTTAGCAGTTTCTACAGTATCTTTTTTAGCAGAAACTGCTTCCTTGGCAGGTTCCTGCTCCGGCTGTACCTGTTGGCTCTGCTCCACTGCTTTTTTTTCTGGCTTAGCAGCTTCGGTTTCCTTGGCCTTGGCGCGTTCAGCTTCCGCCTTGGCTTTCTCCCGTTTTTCACGGGCATCCGCTTCCTGACGGGCAATCAGTTCTGCCTGACGGCGGGCTTCTTCTTGACGACGCAGCTTCTCAGCTTCATCAATAACAGGCACTGCTTTACGACGGGCTATTTCAGCACGGACCTCTGCCTGCTCATCACGTCTGACAATCGTCCGTTTCTTGCGGACCTCTACCTGAATCGTCCTTGAACGGCCTGCAGCGTCAGCCTGACGGATTTCACTGGTTTCCTTCCTTGAGATGGAGATTTTGCGTTTTTCACCTGGTGTATTGGTTGCCATGGTTCCCCTTTTCCTTCTTTTTCTGATAGGTGCTCCAAGACCTTATGGGTCTCAGCCCTATTTATTTGGATTCCATCAGTGTACGAGCGGTTTCCTGCAGCGTTCTCGCTGTATCATCATATTTATCATCAATCATCTGCTGTTCTTCGTCAGTAACATCTGCAAGTTCGTTGCCCAACAACTGACGTGCACGTTCAGCCGGCAATGCAAGGATTGCCCCGAACTCGTCATATGCTAAACCGGCAAAACGTTCAACAGTCAAGACGCCAGCATTGCCCAGTTTTGTTGCAATGACAGTTGTCATTCCATCAAGGTCCCTGAGTGCCGGTTCCATTTCCTTGGTCGCTTCTTCGTAAGCGATTTCTTCACTGACAAAAATATCCCGTGCACGCTGACGGAGTTCTTTGACGGTCTCCTCGTCAAATGCCTCAATCTCAAGCATTTCACTCATCGGGACATAAGCAATTTCTTCAATCGTGGAGAACCCTTCATCAATCAGGATGTCGGCAACATCCTGTTCGACATCCAGTTTCTTCATAAAGAGTTCCTGAAGTTCCGCCCTTTCCTGGGCATTCTTGTCGTCAGCCTCTTCTTCCGTCATGATGTTGATTTTCCAACCTGTCAGTTCGGTTGCCAGACGGACATTCTGACCATTCCTGCCAATGGCAATCGCCAGGTTCTCCTCATCAACAATGACATCCATCGCATGCTTGTCTTCATCAACAACAATCGATCTGACCGAAGCCGGCGCCAATGCACCGATGACAAACTGCGCAGGATCATCTGACCAAGGCACGATATCCACACGTTCACCAGAGAGCTCCCCAGTAACCGCCTGAACCCGGGAACCCCGCATCCCGACACAGGTGCCAATAGGATCAATGCGCCTGTCAAGTGCATGAACAGCAATCTTGGCACGGATGCCTGGATCACGCGCGGCCGACTTGATCTCAAGCTGACCATCTTCAATTTCCGGCACTTCCCGTGCAAACAGCTGCTTGATGAATTCAGGAGAAGTCCGTGACAGCAGGACTTGGGTACCCCGTGGACCACGGTCAACCCGATAGATGCATGCGCTGACACGGTCACCGACACGCAGGTTTTCTTTCGGAATCATCTGATCGCGTGGCAGGCGGCTTTCCACCTTGCTGAACTCAATGATGGCATCGCCCTTCTCCATCCGCTTGATGACACCATTGACAATGGATTCCCCCCGTTCAAGGAAATCATTCAGGTTCTGCTCACGTTCGGCATCACGGATACGCTGAAGGACAATCTGCTTGGTATCCTGTGCAAAACGCCGGCCAAGGAAATCCGCAGATTCAATCGGCTCTTCAATGTACTCGCCCACCTCAATATCCGGAAACTGTTCCCGGGCTTCAAAGAACAGTATTTCCTGGTCAGGCTGCTGGAGTCCTGCCTCATCAGGAACCACTTTCCAACGACGGAAAGATTCACGTTCGCCGGTTTCCCTGTCAATCGCAACACGGATATCCACATCTCCCGGATAGCGCTTCTTGGTTGCCAAGGCCATCGCGTATTCCAAAGCCTCCAAGACGATTTCCTTGCTGACATTTTTCTCGCGCGCCAGCGCATCCACTAACTGAAGAATTTCAAGACTCATGCTTTGCGTCTCCTAAAATCCACCTGGGGTACCAGGTGTGCCCGGTCTATATCCGGAATTGTGAAATGTAATACAGAAGTAGTCTTTCCATCTGGATTG
>JBJEXA010000133.1:0-10758 GCA_051885335.1 Oxalobacter sp.
TGACATGGCTTCAATTTTCTGGCGGGTATCACTCAACCATGCCTTGGCTTTAACATCGTTTCCAGACGGTGCCAATGCCAATAGATACAGACGGTTTTCCTGATGGTCTATTACAAATCCTCTGTCACAGAACAGCAGTCCAGCGTCAGGATAAGGCGAGCAATGAGCTTCATCTGCGCCACATTGTGCTTTCAGTTCATAACCCAGATACCCCAACCATCCCAGTGCGAATTCAAATGGGCAATCCACTGCAGAAACCCTATGTTCCTGAATATCTTTTGACAGCCAATCCAAACAGTCAGCCCGATATTCCTCTTTCTTACCTTTTTGCGTAGTGACGGTAACGGTTCCATTTGAAACATCGGCAGCTGCAATGCGCCCATAAGGACCTGAAGGGGCGCATAAAAACGAAAAACGCCCAGATCCATAACCACTACGGTTACTATCCAACCAAATTGCTGGGCCTGACTTCCGGAACCAATTGTCAAAAAGCTGCTCAGCATTCCAGACAGTTCCTTTATTTTTCACCTCCTCTTGTAACAGCTTCCAAGTTTCCCCTGACTGTTGAACAGTTGGACTCAATCCAGAAACTTCTGACAGTATGCGGCTTTTGGAAACAGGCTTTGAATGATCCTGCCACCATAATTCTGTCAAGCAACGGAAATTGGCAAACAGCTGTCTGCCATGTTCAGTGCAGATGGATTCTGGATGGAACTGAACACCCCACTGAGGCAGTCTTTTATGACGTACCCCCATAATCGTGCCATCATCCGCCCTAGCTGTTATCTCAACCGTATCGGGCAGTTCCCTTGCCACCAATGAATGGTAGCGGACAGCCTTAAAAGGATTGGGAATACCTGAGAACAGATCATCACCATAATGGGAAATAAAAGATAGGCGCCCATGCCGGACTTCATTGGCAGGAACAATTTTCCCACCATGAAAACAACAAATGCCTTGATGCCCAAGACAGATGCCTAAAACAGGAACGGTTTCCTGCCTTACCGCACTGGCGCATAAGCCAAAATCCGCAGGTCTGTCTGGTCTACCCGGTCCAGGAGAAAGGACGATATTATCAAACTGACTGAACTGTTCTGATGACCATCCAGGTTCATCGTTATGGATAAGGACTGGTGGCATCCCATTGACTTCTGCAATCAGGTGGTAAAGATTGCAGGAGAATGAATCATAATTGTCAATCAGCAAGGTCTTGATTGAGCGCACAGCTTTATAGAGTATCCTGGACGGGTTCTCTTCTGAAAACCCGTGGCAATGCTTTTTCAGTCCGGTTGGAACCCGACACCATATCGAAACGGAATAGACGGCATTCAATGGCGCCATTGAACAACGGTGTTCGCTGAGATTCTTTCAACCGCATCATTCTTGGCACTGACAGATCTGCTGTAAACAGATAGACAGACCAACCAGCAAAACGCTGTTTTAATGTTGTACTGAACAACTGATAGAAATAGGATGCACGGTCATCTTTTTCCAAACGGCGGCTTCCCCGGACATTGATCCGTTCACCATAAGGCGGATTGGTCAGGATATACCCTGGTCGATCCACGGGTGCCTTGATTTCCTGGGCTTCAATCTGCTGGAGAGGAATTTCAAAAGGAACCCCTGCATTGGCAATATTTTTCCGTGCTTTCTCCAGCATTGCTGTTGAAATGTCACTGCCAAACAACATCGGTGGGGTTGTCACCGCATGACGCTTTACGTGGTCTTTCATCGACTGCCACCATTCCCTGTCAAATCCCTGCATCCGCTCAAACGCAAAATGACGGTTGATGCCGGGTGGAATCCCGGCCATCATCTGGGCCGCTTCAATCAGGATGGTCCCTGATCCACACATTGGGTCAAACAATGGTTTACCGGGTTTCCATCCTGTCATCCGAATCAATCCAGCAGCAAGGTTTTCCCGCAGTGGCGCTTCACCGGTTTCTGTACGCCATCCCCGTTTGAACAATGCTTCACCGGAGGTATCCAGATATAGCGTGACGTTATGGGCATCCAAGAAGGCGGAGATACGGATATCAGGACGATGGGTATCAACGGATGGACGTTCATGCAGACGATTACGGAAACGGTCAACAATCGCATCCTTTACTCGCAATGTAGCAAAGTTAAGACTTTTGAGCGGTGATTTGATGGCAGCAATATCAATACGGATGGTATTGCTCACGTCAAACCATTGTTCCCACGGCTGTTTGACCGCCAGTTTATAGATGTCATCTTCATCCTGGTAACTTGACTGGGCAAACCGGAGCAGGACACGGGAAGCAATACGGGTATGCAGATTCAACAGCCAGCCATCTTCAAGACTGCCTGAACAGTGTACGCCTCCAGGCACTGCCCGATGAATGTTCAGTGTTACACTTTTTGCCGCAATTTCATGCAGTTCTTGGGACAGAACCTCTTCAAGTCCTCTAGGACATGGACAGAAATAAGAATAGGCGGTCTGCATAAACGATTCCTTTGAAAATCAACAATCATCTGCGGATTTCACCGTGCCCAAAAACCACATATTTCAAGGATGTCAGCCCTTCGAGCCCAACAGGTCCCCTTGCATGCAGTTTGTCATTGGAAATGCCGATTTCCGCTCCAAGCCCATATTCAAAGCCATCTGCAAAACGGGTTGATGCGTTCACCATGACTGAGGCAGAATCTATTTCCCTGAGAAACTGCAGCGACTTGCTGTAATTCTCTGTGATGATGGCATCCGTATGTTTGGATGAATAATGGTTGATGTGGGCGATGGCTTCTGTCATGCCTTCTACAATACGAATAGACAGGATGGGACCCAGATATTCGGTTGACCAGTCTTCTTCGATTGCTTTTACCAGATACGGATAGTTTTTCAGAATACGATAAGACCTGTCATCACAACGCAGTTCAACTTGCTTAGTTTCATAACGTTTTGCCAATTCAGGCAGAATGATATCCGCTATATCATCAGCCACCAGCAGAGTTTCCATCGTATTGCAAGTTCCATAACGTTGGCATTTCGCATTGAAACAGATTTCCAGTGCTTTCTGCGGATCAGCTTCATTATCGATATAAATATGACAGATCCCATCCAGATGCTTGATCATCGGAATGCGTGATTCACGCATCAGACGTTCAATCAGCCCCTTTCCTCCTCGTGGAACAATGATGTCCACATATTCTGTCATAGTGATGAGTTCACCCACTGCCGCACGGTCTGTTGTTTCAACAACCTGAACCGCATTTTCCGGCAAACCGGTTTTCATCAATCCCTCTTTTACCAAACCGGCAAGAACCTGATTACAGGTCATGGCTTCTGAACCACCCCGCAGGATTGTAGCATTGCCGCTCTTGATACATAATCCAGCGGCATCAACCGTCACATTGGGACGGGATTCATAGATGATGCCAATGACTCCTAAAGGAACACGCATCCGCCCAACTTGAATCCCTGAAGGTTGCAACCGCAAGTCAGAAACGGCTCCGATTGGATCGGCCAAAGCAGCAATCTGTTCCAAGCCGACCGCCATAGTTTCAATCGCTTTGTCAGACAATGCCAAACGGTCAAGCAGCGCCATTTCAAGTCCCTTTTCCCGGGCAGCTTTCAGGTCTTTCTGATTGGCCTCGCGCAATGAGTCCCCTTCCCGTCGGATAGCTTCTGCGATAAGCAGCAATGCCTTATTCTTCGTGGCAGCATCAGCCTTTGCCATGATGCCTGCCGCTTCACGTGCCTGCTCCCCGATACGGGACATATACTCTTTAATTTCCATTTTTTCCTGTCTCGTTAAACAAGATGTGGTTTTGCTTCTTTCAATGCCTTCTCAGGCATGGGATAGCGAAATGCCCAGCTGGGCCAAAGCATCCCAGGCATCACTGAGTCCCCGTTTTGAATCAAGCCCTTTCACTAAACGGTCGATATCTGAAACCTGTTGCAAGGCTGCCACTAGTTTTTTCCGGTCCAGAAAACGCAGGGCATTTATCACTAAACGTTCTCGCTCGCCACGAAGACGGTTGGTACGGGCAACTTCTGATGGTGTTATTCCAGCATCCATCGCCTGACGGCATCGGAGTAGCAGACGGATTTCATCAACAAATACCCAGAGTAGCAATGGCAAAGGAGCCCCCTCACCTTTAAGTCCATCCATCATCCGAATAAAACGCGCTGTATTACGTCCAAGCATCGCATCGCTGACTTGGAAAATATCATAGCGAGCAACATCAAGTACAGCATGTCTCACCTGTTCTTCTGTCAATGTCCCTTCTGGATATAGAAGAGCCAGTTTCTGGATTTCCTGCCAGGCAGCCAGTAAATTGCCCTCAACCCGTTCAACCAGAAACTGGATTGCCTCCGGTCCCGCCTGTTGATGTTGCCGTCTCAGTCGAGAGGCAATCCATCCTCCCAACTGGGCGATATCCACAGGATTCACTTCAATATAGACAGCATGTTTCTGCAATGCCGAGACCCACGATGACTTCCGGGTACTCCAGTCAAGTTGGGGAAGGATAATCAGAGTGACATTATCAGAGGACAGTTCAGCTACATGCTGCTGAATCGCCTGTGCTCCCTCTTTGCTAGGTTTGCCAGATGGAATCCGCAATTCAATCAGTTTACGGTCACCAAACAAGGATAGGGCATTGTTTGCAATATATAGTTCTTCCCACTTGAAACCACGTTCAACTGTAAAAACCCGACGTTCAGTGATCCCTCGCTTATGCGCAATAGCACGGATCAAATCAACCGCTTCCTGCACCAACAGATATTCATCACCTGTCAACACATACAACGGCGCCATCTCCCCTTTCAGGTATGTTTCAAGGGCTTCATATCGGAGCAGCATACCGGCTCACCTTCAGTATCGGTCTGTCATTGACCTTCAGGTTCAATCTGGAACATCCCTTGCATTTCTGCATTCTGTTCCTGAATGTCCTCATTATCGCTTTCTGCCTTCGGAGGCAGGCGGTCTTCTTCGGCCATAACAACTTTACTCAAACGCCGTAAAATCTGCTGTGCGATATCCTGTTGCATATCAGCATACAGCATTCTCTTCTCATGTTCTTTAGCCAAGTCTTCCGAATTATCATAGGTCATCGTTCGACGCAGAGTGATGGTTGTCGGTGCAACCAGTTCCTTGCCCTTTTGTGTACGCAAGGAATAAGTTACCCGATAAAACAGAGCATATTCACGAGTATCCCCATGGTTGTCATAAGATAATGTTTTCTGTTTTTCCCTTTCATGGGAAATCGTCAGGATAACTTCAGCTTCTTTGGGGTTTCCTACAATTTCCGTCATCTGCATACCACGATTCAACCGTTTAATCAGACGGGTCATTGAAGAACCTGGTGGGCAGTTCATATACATGGAGCTGAACGCAAACTTGAAATCGCCCCGCAGATGGAATCCACATGCTGCCAGTATGAAAGCAAACCCGATGGTTATAAGCCAACGGGCAATGGAACGGAGATAAGGACTGTGAGTGATTTCCATGAGCAGTTCCCTGTCAGACTACGATATTGACCAATTTGTTTGGTACGACAATCACGCGTTTGGGGGTACCGGAAACGAATTTTGCAACATTTTCATTTGCCAGTGCAGCAGCTTCAATAAAGGCTTTATCTGCACCTTTTGGAACATTGATCTTTCCACGAAGTTTACCGTTGACCTGCACGACCAAGGAGACTTCACTCTGTTCCAATGCAACAGCATCCACCTGGGGCCAAGGTGCATCCAGCAGATTGCCAATGTTTGTATCATAACCCAGCTCATGCCACAGCGCATAAGTGATATGTGGAACAACTGGATAAAGCACTCTGAGGAAAACCGACAATGTCTCCCACAGCACAGCATTGGATTCAGCAGAACCGTCCAGCTTAGTGGCTTCCAATGTATTCAACATTTTCATGCCTGCGGAAACTACGGTGTTGTACTGCATACGGGCATAATCTTGGTTTGCCTGTTGCAGGATTTGGTGGATTTCACGGCGAAGTGTCTTCAGACCATCATTTAGATTACTTGGAATCTCATGCGATGCGTTACGGACAGCATCCAGATTTCTATAGGCAAATGCCCAAATCCGCCGCAGGAAGCGGCTTGCGCCTTCCACACCGGATCCTGACCATTCCAACGTCTGTTCTGGTGGTGCTGCAAACATGGTGAACAGGCGGGCAGTATCTGCTCCATACTGATTGATCTGAGCTTGTGGATCGACACCATTGTTCTTGGATTTTGACATCTTTTCGATGTTGCCAATTGTGACTGGGGTATCATCTGCCTTCAAAACAGCTGAGACCGGCCGTCCCTTTTCATCCAACTGCAGGTCAACTTCCTCTGGATTGAACCAAATTTTTTTGCCAGAACCATCTTCCCGGAAATAGGTTTCATTCAGCACCATGCCTTGAGTCAGCAGGTTTTTCACGGGCTCATCAAACTTGACCAGTCCCAAGTCACGCATCACCTTCGTCCAGAAGCGGGTATACAGCAGATGCATGACCGCGTGCTCAATGCCACCGATATACTGATCCATCGGCATCCAATAATTGATCCGATCATCCACCATTGCCTTGTCAGAACCCGGTGAACAGTAACGCATGAAATACCAACAGGAATCCACAAAAGTATCCATTGTATCGGTTTCACGCATGGCAGGCTTGCCACAGCATGGACAGGTTGTGTTCAGGAAACCTGTTGACTTACGCAATGGGTTGCCTGTTCCATCCGGAATACAGTCTTCAGGCAGGATGACCGGCAAATCCTTTTCCGGGACAGGAACAGAACCGCAGTCAGGACAATGGATGATGGGAATCGGTGTTCCCCAGTAGCGCTGACGGGAAATCCCCCAGTCTCGCAGACGGAAAGTCACCTGTTTCTCGCCCAGTCCTTTTGCCGCCAGTGTCTCAGCAACCGCATCCACTGCATCCTGATGCATCAGGCCATCCAATATCCCCGAGTTGACACACTGACCATTCTCTTTATCTGCATACCAGTCCTGCCATTCCCTATCGGAAAACGACTTGTCTGCAACACTGATAACCTGCTTGATTGGCAGCCCATACCGCAATGCAAACGCAAAATCACGTTCATCATGCGCAGGAACCCCCATCACCGCACCATCACCATAGCTCATCAGCACATAGTTGCCAATCCAGACCTCAACTTTTTCACCAGTTAATGGATGCGTGACAAACAGTCCTGTTGGCATCCCTTTCTTTTCCATTGTCGCCATATCGGCTTCAATGACACTGCCCTGCCGGCATTCTTCAATGAAAGCCGCCAATTCTGGTCTGCTTTCTGCTGCAAAACGCGCAAGGCCATGCTCTGGCGCAACAGCACAGAACGTAACTCCCATGATAGTATCCGCCCGGGTTGTGAACACCCATAACTTACCATCACCGATCAGATTTCCTTGACGATCTCTTATGTCATGCTCAAATGCAAAACGAACCCCTTCTGAACGGCCAATCCAGTTGATCTGCATAGTCCGGACCCGTTCAGGCCAACCTGGCATCTTGTTGGTGATGAAGTCCAGCAACTCTTCCGCATACTGTGTGATGCGGATGTAATACATTGGAATCTCTCGTTTTTCGACCAACACCCCGGAACGCCAGCCACGACCATCAATCACCTGTTCATTCGCCAGAACCGTCTGGTCAACAGGATCCCAGTTCACCGTACCGGTTTTCTGATAGATGATGCCCTTCTCCAGCATTTTCAGGAACATCCATTGGTTCCACTGGTAATAATCTGGTCGGCATGCCGCTATTTCACGAGACCAGTCAACCGCCAATCCCATCGACGCCATCTGTTCTTTCATATGGGCGATGTTGGAATAGGTCCATTCAGCAGGCGGAATACCATGTGCCATCGCTGCATTTTCCGCAGGCATGCCGAACGCATCCCATCCCATCGGCATCAGCACGTTGTAACCGTTCATCCTCATGTAACGGTAAAGAACATCATTGATGGTGTAATTACGGACATGCCCCATATGCAACTTACCGGATGGATAAGGCAGCATGGAACAAGCATAGAACTTCCCTTTCGGAAAACGGGAATCATTTTCAACGGCTTTGTAAACCTGCCCTTTTTCCCATTCAGACTGGACCGCTTTTTCAACTTCGGCGTGATTGTATCTGTCTCGCATGATTACTGTATCGAAAAAATACCACCCTCTCAAAAAATGCCGTCAGGAATACCCGTCGGTTCGGGATGATGGTATATGTACTTCAGCTGCAATTCTTTGCAGACGTTGATATTTACTTCAAACCCAAGACATCCTGCATGTCATAGAGACCTGCTGTCTTATCTGCAAGGAAACGGCAGCCAATCAGACTTCCCTGCGCATAAGACGCACGACTTGCCGATTTATGAGAAATCTCAATCCGTTCTCCTGTCCCTGCAAACAGGACTGTATGGTCGCCTACAATATCTCCGCCTCGGATTGTCGAAAAACCAATCGAGGATGGATTACGTTCACCGGTAATCCCCTGGCGGGTAAACACACCGCATTCCTTCAGGTCACGGCCAACGGCTTCTGCAATGACTTCCCCCATTCTCAGGGCTGTTCCTGAAGGCGCATCCATCTTATGACGATGGTGCGCTTCAATAATCTCGATATCATAGCCTTTGGCAAAATGTTTGGCGGCAACAGCCAGCAGTTTCATCGTGACATTTACACCGACACTCATATTTGGCGCAAAGACAACAGGAACCATCTTGGTAGCTTCCGCAATCGCCTGTTTGCCAGCATCATCAAAACCAGTTGTGCCAATCACCATCTTCACGTTATGTCCAACACACCATGCCAGATGTTCCAAGGTACCGGCAGGACGGGTGAAATCAATCACATAATCCGCATTGGCAAACGCTTTTTCCTTATCGGACTCAACCTGAACCCCAGTCTGTTGTCCCAAAAACATCCCTGCATCCCTGCCAATGGCAGGAGAACTTGGGATATCCAGTGCACCAACAAGTTCCGCATCTTCTGCATTGAGAACTGCCTCAATCAACATATGTCCCATCCGGCCATTTGCTCCGGCAATTGCGATTTTCATCTTATTCATATTATTGGATATTTCCGATCTGTTTAAGGTTTGGTGACTCAGGAACCATCTTGTCAGTGCGTCTTGGAATGCTGATGGATTCAAACTTCCTGATACTGTCATACGTCAGGTTCTTGTTATCTTCACTTTCCACATCATCATAAGCATGCAACGCCCGCAGCATGGCATCACGGTTAGCCATCCATTCAGAACGTTTCTCTTCAGAAACCGCTCCTTCAACAGGTTCCTGAACCATTGAAGGTCTGAATGCACTGATAGGACGCATAGAACCAGACTGGCCACTACCATATGCTCCTGTCCGGTAAGACGGCAGGCTCTGATAATCCACAACCTGTTCTGTACCATCATCCCCTTTGATTTCTGGAACGACAATAGATGTATCCTTAGGCGTCCATGTCTGATGGGCAGCAGGCTTCACACCAGGTAATGGACGGGATGGCTTACCCGATCTTGAAACCCGCCCTGGGATATATTCCGGTTTATGGACGTCAGGATCTCCTCCTGTTGTCCTGACTGGCGCAATTGACGGCAACTGACGTTCAAGCTCTTCCGGTGTTGGTGTTCCTGCTGCTCCGGCTTCTAATGGTGTAGGAGAATGGCCGGGCTGGAAATCACCTGTCATATGATGGTTGGTTGCTGCCCGCCCATCTTTCTTGGGTTTATCCAGAGACTCATCATCAGAGGTGATCTGATTGAGGTACTCAACCTCATCCGGCAGGCTATCGTGTTTCACACTTTCAACAACACCATCCTGATTGAAAAAAACCGCAACACGGTAAGTGGTCAAGGCTCCATTCCGTTTCAATAGACGGAAAGGATAATCCCAGCGATTCGCATGGAATATATCCATAAGTAAAGGCGTTCCCAAGGCGAAACGCACCTGTTCTTTCGTCATACCTGGCTGCAGGCGGTTCAGCATCTCAGCAGAGATGAAATTGCCCTGTTGCTGGTTTACACGATAAGGGGTAAAGAAAATCATCCATTTCTTGACAGGTCTTGGCGGCGAATTCAGTAGAACCTCTTCCTTTTCTCCCCGATCGACATTGCCATAGGCGCTGTAAGTGATTGGATGTCGTTCCGATACATGGAACTCAGGAACAATTTCCAGCGACCTTTTTTCTCCTTGGCCAGAAACACTCACTTCTTTCACTTCTGGAATTTCTGTACTGACCTGTTCCGGTTCAACTGGCCTTACAATAGGCTCAGCATGCCTTGTTTCTGATGGCGTAGAGTCAGGAACGACTGGCTGAACCGCTTTTCCCACTGTTTCTTTGGCGACAGCCTCTAAAGGTTGATTCCCTGGAACCGTCTTTTCAGCTGGCAATGCGTTCTCTATCGGTTTTCTCTCAACCGGAATCTGTTTTTCTACACGCCTATGGGATTCTGCAAGTATCCGTTCTTTTTCCTGACGTTCTTTTAACGCCTGCTCTTCGCGCAATTTCTGTTCATCTGCTTCAATGGCAGCAATCACTGTCCTGTCATCATCGACTGGCGTTTCCTCATCAATCAAAGGGTTTCTTGACGCACACCCAAACAACGCCGCTGTGGCAGAAACCAGCAGCAAGAACGTCCGGACAGAACGCCACAGATTATTTCGTATCCCTCGCATGTCGAAAATGAACCTTAACAGTATTTATTGAGCAGATTCTGCAAAAGCTATATGATAAAGCAGATAACCGTAAAGAACCAATTTTGAAAAAGAAAGGCTTATTT
>JBJEXA010000134.1:0-2463 GCA_051885335.1 Oxalobacter sp.
CAGTGATTGCGATGCCGATGACCACGCCACCCGTAAAAGTCGATGCTGTGAAAATGCATGGTGGCAGCAATGTCGAGATTGTGCTGCATGGCGAATCTTTTTCCGACACGTATGAACATGCGGTGAAATTGATGGAAGAGCGGGGGCTGACGTTCATCCATCCTTTTGATGATCCTGATGTGATTGCCGGCCAAGGGACGATTGGCATGGAAATCCTGCGTCAGCATGCTGCACCGATCCATGCCGTTTTTGTTCCTGTCGGAGGAGGCGGATTGATTGCAGGCATTGCTGCGTATACGAAGCTGGTCCGTCCTGAAATCAAGGTGATTGGGGTTGAGACAGTCGATTCCTGTGCAATGAAACAAAGTCTGGACGCTGGCAGACGGATCAACCTGCCGGATGTCGGGTTGTTCTCTGATGGGACAGCTGTGAAACTGGTCGGGGCAGAAACTTTCCGTCTCTGCCAGCAGTATGTGGATGAGATTGTGCTGGTGGATACGGATGATGTCTGTGCGGCAATCAAGGATGTTTTCCTAGATACACGCAGTATCCTGGAACCGGCGGGCGCATTGTCGGTTGCCGGTGCCAAAGCCTATATCGAACGTGAGGCAAAGGCGGGCAGACCAGTAAATGGAGAGACAGTGGTTGCTGTCACCTCTGGGGCAAATATGAATTTTGACCGTCTCCGTTTTGTAGCAGAACGGGCGGATGTCGGTGAGGACAAGGAAGCAGTGCTGGCAGTGACGATTCCAGAAGAACGGGGCAGTTTCCGCCGTTTCTGCGAACTGCTCGGCCAGCGTCATGTCACGGAATTCAATTACCGGATCAGTGATGAGCATGAGGCGCAAGTGTTTGTCGGCATCGAGGTGCAGGACAGAGAAGAAACGGCAGCCATCATCCAGACCTTTGAAGACAGGGGTTACAGGACATTTGATCTGACTGATGATGAACTTGGCAAGATGCACCTTCGTTATATGGTAGGGGGCAAGAGTCCATATGCCAGGAATGAACAGCTGTTCCGGTTCATCTTCCCGGAACGTCCTGGTGCATTAAGGAAGTTCTTGGCATCCATGGCACCAAATTGGAATATCAGCCTTTTCAATTACCGGAACCATGGTGCGGATTATGGGCGAGTTTTGGTCGGTATCCAGGTGCCTGATGCAGAAATGGCGGCATTCAACAAGTTCCTTGCGACACTGGGCTATCCGTATTGGAACGAGACCGGCAATCCTGTCTATAAGCTGTTCCTGTGAGGAGATTCGATGAAAGCAAAGGCAGTGGAAATGATTGCAGAAGAAACCGTTATTGTTGATATCAATGACTCCCCATTGGGCAAACGTATTGAGTCTCTGACGGCATATGATCCCTCGATTCTTTTTTCGATTCCCCGTAAACCGATGCGTGAGGAGCTGGGTATCATGGGGTCGAACCCGTTTTTCGGGATGGATTTCTGGAACGGTTATGAACTCTCCTGGTTGAACCTGAGAGGAAAGCCCCAGGTTGGCATCCTGCGTTTTTCGGTTTCATCGGATTCAAAGAATATTGTGGAGTCGAAATCCCTGAAGCTGTACCTGAATGGATTTTCACAGCACAGGATTGAAAAAGAGGACTTGATTCCCCTGATCAGCAAAGACCTGAGTGATGCATTTGATGCTTTGGTCATGGTTTCCATCATCCAGCCTGATGAATTTGACCAGCTTAAAATTGAAGAGATGGATGGCCTGCTGCTTGACCGTCTGGATATTTCGACGGATATCTATGCGCCCGCACCTGAACTTTTGCGGAGCAACCTGGAAGAGGCCCCCGTTGAAGAAGTACTGTTTTCCCATCTGCTGAGAACAAATTGTCCGGTAACGGGACAGCCGGATTGGGCGACATTACAGATTCATTATGCGGGTCCCCAGATCGATCAGGAGCGTCTGCTGAAATATATCATCAGCCTGCGGACAACCCAGGCGTTCCACGAACAATGCGTGGAACGTATCTGGTTGGATATCAGGCAGTACTGCCGCCCGTCTCATCTGAGTGTATATGCCCGTTATACCCGTCGTGGTGGCATTGACATCAATCCTTGGCGTACCAATTTCACAACCCGTCGGCAACCGCAGGTTGCGCGTACAGCACGCCAGTGAACGGCGGAAGGAGAGACCCGATGACAACCCCTCTTTCACGCATCCTGCCACAAGAAAACATCGTCCTGGATCTGTCGGTTCAAGACAAGCAGGACCTGTTTCATCAACTGGGACAGCTTTTCGGACAGAGCGATAATATTGATGCTAATGCTGCCACGACAGCCATTGCAGAACGTGAGGCGGCAGGATCCACAGGATTGGGATGTGGCGTGGCCGTCCCTCATGGACGTATCACATCATTGATAGGTGCTTCTGCTGCGTTTATCAGACTGGCGGAGCCAATCCCCTTCGATTCACCGGATGGCAAACCTGTCCGTTTGGTGATTGCCCT
>JBJEXA010000135.1:0-10686 GCA_051885335.1 Oxalobacter sp.
GTTTACCCATAATACACCATCATACGCATCAAAACATACTTGGCTACATACATATTACAATCCTGCCATCCGCCGGAGCCAGAGCCGCATCTTTCATCTCTGGGACAACCCGCCCAGGATCCCTAAAGAACTGGATGACAAAAAGAGTGATGAGCCAAAGGGGGATTGACCACCAACACCATTTCCACGTCACAATGGCTGAGACTGCCAGCGAAATGAAAATGAACGGCCATCCTTCTCGGGCAATGATGGGATGCGGATAGTTTTTCAATGGGAACTCCAAAAAGGACTTTTACATATAATGCAGATTTTAACCTTAAACAAGACCTATCAGGAAAAATCCGTTGTTTTTCTGAATGCCTGACAGACAAAAGCCCCTTTCACAGGGGCTTTGGAATACTTATTTTCCGATGTTTTCCTTACGGATGTACAAACCGATCATTTCTGTCTGTGCAAGGATATGCCCTTCCATCTGCTTCAGGACTTCAGGCTTTGTTGCATGACCGATGTCAGGCAGGAGAGTATCCAGCGCATAGAGCTTGAAATAATACCGATGCACACCAATGGGTGGACATGGCCCCGTCCATCCAGCATGCTGGCGGTCATTGGTCCCTGCGACAGTCCCTTTCGGGAGAGCATCATCAGCAACACCTTCTGGCAGAGAACGAGTCTCTGGCGGCATATTGTAAAGCACCCAATGCACCCAGACCATTTTGGGAGCAGCAGGATCCGGTGCATCAGGATCATCAGAAATCAACACCAGGCTTTTAGTTCCGGCAGGAGGGGAAGTCCATGCCAATGGCGGTGAAACATTCGGCCCTTCACAGGTATAGCGTGCAGGCATCATTTCATTGTGATTGAATGCCGGGGAGCTGATCTGCATTGTCATTGCGGTTCCTTTCGTGTCGTTCCTAGCTGCCTTACAGTTTTTCAGGCGTCCATCCCTCAACTGTCTTGACATTGCCATCTCCGAAAAAATAGTTTTCCATCTGCTCTTTCAGATATTTCCTGGCAGAAGCATCCATCATGTTCAGACGGTACTCATTGACCATCATAGTCTGTATGCGTTTCCATGCTTCCCACGCTTCTTTGGAAACACTGTCATACAGCCTGTTACCCAGCTCACCCGGATAAGGCGGAAAATCAAGTCCTTCCCCCTCTTTATCCAGCTTGATGCAGTGAACCATCCGTACCATGTTGTTTCTCCTCTGAGTCCCTTGTTTTTCTGAATAGGCTGATGCCATCGATCAAAGTTTCTTGACAAGCACCTGGGAACGGCGCTGCCAGTTGTAAATCCGTTGTTTGTCTGCCGGCAAATCGTCAACACTGGCATAGGCAAAACCCTGCTGCAAGAACCAATGCGCAGTCTGGGTCGTGAGGATAAACAATGTCTCAACTCCCAATTCACGCGCCCTGTTTTCCATATGGATGAGGATGCGCTCGCCATCCCCTTCCCCCTGCATGTCAGGATCAACAATGAGGCAGGCCATCTCCGCCATTTTCTCTACTGGAAAATGATACAGCGCAGCACAGCCATAAATCACACCATCATGTTCCAATACCGAAAAATGCCCGATTTCACGTTCCAGCACTTCCCTGCTGCGCTTGACCAGTGTGCCATCCTCTTCATACGGTTCAATCAGTTTGAGAATCGCGCCGACATCCTTGATGGTTGCTTCACGCAGCAGATCAACATCCTGCGGCGTGACCATAGTTCCGACACCATCATGCGTGAACAGTTCGAGCAAGATAGCCCCATCTGTACTGTAAGGCACTAGATGTGTCCGGGGAATCCCGCTCAGGCAGGCCTTGATCGAACATTTCAGATAATAGCCAGCGTTTTCTTCCACCACCCCTTGCGACAGCAGGATGTCTGCCTGGCGCGGAGTGATGTCATGAACCGGCTTTCCATCCTGACCAGTGATGACAGGCGTTTCTGTCAGGAAAATCAGCTTTTCAGCACCCAACGCATCGGCCGCCGAGACAGCGACATCTTCCATCAAGACATTGAATGCCTCACCGGTCGGTGAATAGCCCAATGGGGAAAGCAGAACTATCCCGTCTGAATCCAAGATTGACTGGATGCTGTCAGCAGCAATCTTACGGACACGCCCGGTCCACTGCAGATTGATGCCGTCAATAATACCCAGCGGGGTCGCTGTGACAAAGTTGCCAGAGATGATCCTGACCTCGGCATGAGCCATCGGTGTGTTCGGCAACCCTTGGCTGAATGCCGCTTCAATATCCAACCTCAGTTCACCTGCTGCTTCCTTTGCACATTCCAGCGCATCATTATCGGTGATACGGATGCCTTTGTAGTAGCGGTTCTTGACATGACGCAGGTTGAGCTGTTCCTCGACCTGCGGACGGAGACCATGTACAAGGACAACCTTGATGCCCAACGCATGAAGCAGTGAGACATCATGTGCCAGGACTGTCAGCTTGCCATCCTTGACCAGTTCCCCAGGGAAAGCCACGACAAACGTCTGCCCCCTGAAAGCGTGGATATAGGGGGCGGCGTCACGCAGCCATTTCACGAACTGTTCTTCCATCCTAAAATGAATCTCCTGTAAGAGGTTCAATCATGCCATGGAAGGCTTTTCTGCAAAAGCCCTGCCTTTCAAGACATTTACCGTTTTTTTACGATTATAATGCCCTCCGACATGAGTGCTCCTGAATCTTTATCCAAAAAACCACGCCCAGACAGACATTCCCGGCAGAATCCTGAAAAAAAACTGCCTGAAGGCCTTTTCCCGATTGTCTATCCTGATGAACTGCCTGTTTCATCAAAACGCCGTGAAATCGCCATTGCCATCGCAACGAACCAAGTGGTCATTGTCTGCGGGGAAACTGGTTCAGGCAAAACAACCCAGCTTCCCAAGATCTGTCTGGAACTTGGCCGGGGCATCAACGGACTGATCGGGCACACCCAGCCACGGCGTATCGCCGCAAGTACCACAGCACGTAGGATTGCACGGGAACTGAACACCGATCTTGGAGACATTGTCGGTTATAAAATCCGTTTCACCGACCATACCGGCCCCAATGCCTGCATCAAACTGATGACAGACGGCATCCTGCTGGCAGAAACCCAGACCGACCGTCTGCTGAGACAATACGATACCATCATCATTGACGAAGCCCATGAGCGCAGTCTGAACATTGATATCCTGTTGGGCTACCTGAAACAGATACTGCCGGAGCGGCCTGACCTGAAAATTATTGTGACATCGGCAACCATTGATGCCGGGCGTTTTTCCAAGCATTTTGCCATCCAGGGCAAATCAGCCCCTATCATCGAGGTTTCCGGCAGGCTGTACCCTGTGGATGTCTGGTACCGTCCTATCGATGGCATCCATGAGTATGAGGACAAGAGTCAATCGACTTTCCGGCAGAACCGGGATCTGATGGATGGTATCGTAGATGCCATTGATGAACTGTTCAGGGTCGGATCCGGTGATGCACTGGTTTTCCTGCCTGGGGAGCGAGAAATCCGTGAGGCGGCAGAAGCCCTGCGCAAACAGCATCCGCCCCATGTCCAGATTCTGCCTTTGTATGCACGGCTCTCAACCCAAGAACAGGAAAAGATTTTCAAACCCGGCAATGCCCGGCGGATCATTCTGGCAACCAACGTCGCCGAAACTTCCCTGACGGTGCCTGGCATCCGCTTTGTTGTGGATTCAGGACTTGCCCGTGTGAAACGGTACAGTTACCGCAACAAAGTGGAACAGCTGCATATTGAACCCATTTCCCAAGCAGCGGCAAACCAGCGTTCCGGCCGTTGCGGCCGTGTGGAATCCGGCATCTGTATCCGTCTTTATGAAGAACAGGATTTCCTGCAACGCCAGCCCTATACAACACCAGAAATCCTGCGTTCTTCATTGGCATCGGTCATCCTGCGGATGAAATCCCTCAGATTGGTGGATATTGATACGTTTCCATTCATGGAAACCCCAATGCGCAAGGCAATCGCCGATGGCTATCAGCTGCTGCAAGAGCTGGGCGCATTGGACAACCTGAACCAGATGACACCGATTGGCAGGGAACTGGCGATGCTGCCTGTCGATCCCCGTATCGGCAGGATGATTCTGGCAGCCAGGGATCATCAGTGCCTGAAAGAAATGCTGGTGATTGCAGCTGCCCTGTCCATCCAAGATCCCAGAGACAGGCCGATGGATGCCCAAGAGGCAGCAGATGCCGCCCAGAAGAAATTTGCTGACAACCGTTCTGAATTCCTCAGTTTCCTGAAAATCTGGCAATGGTTTGAAGATGCTGTTGAACATAAAGAGTCGAACCGGAAACTACAGGAAAATTGCCGCAGCCAGTTCCTCTCTTATTTGAGATTAAGGGAATGGCGGGACATCCACACCCAACTGCTGACGATTGTCCGTGAACGCGGTTGGCCTGTCAGTGAACTGGACGCAACTTATGAACAGCTGCATCTGGCCCTGCTGACTGGTTTGCTGGGCAATGTCGGCTGCAAGACGGAAGACCCCACCGTGTTCCTTGGAGCACGGGGTATCCGTTTCCGCATCTGGCCTGGTTCTGCCCTGGCGAAAAAGAACGGCCGCTGGGTGATGGCATCAGAATTGGTTGACACCAGCCGCCTGTATGCACGGTGTATTGCCCAGATTCAACCGGAATGGCTGGAACGTGTCGGCCATCACCTGATCAAAAAATCATGGGGAGAACCGCATTGGGAAAAGAAACCTGCCCAGGTCAACGCCATGGAACGGGGTACACTGTATGGTCTGACCGTTTACAGTCAGCGGCGAATCCACTATGGCCAGATCAATCCGGAAGAAGCCCGGGACATTTTCATCAAAGAAGCATTGGTGAAAGGCGACTTTGAAACCAAAGCATCTTTTTTCCTCCATAACCAACGGCTTATCCGCGAGATTGAGAACCTGGAACACCGCTCCCGCAAACATGATGTCTTGATTGATGACAGCCTGATTGCGGCTTTCTATGACCGGTTCATTCCAAAAAACATCGTCAATGGCTCTTCTTTTGAGAAATGGCTGAAGACTGCCATCAAGGACAATCCAGAAATCCTGTTCCTGAACAGGAATGACCTGATGCGCCATGAAGCAGCCGGCATCACAACAGACCTGTTTCCTAAAACCATCAAACCTGCCGGCATTGAGATGGTATTGGACTACCATTTTGAACCGGGCAGTCCTCGCGATGGCGTCACCCTATCCATTCCAATCTATGCATTGAACCAAGTGTCAGCTGAACGCTGTGAATGGCTGGTTCCAGGCATGTTGAAAGAAAAGGTACACCTGCTTATCAAATCCCTGCCACAGAAGCTGAGGAGGCATTGTGTGCCACTGCCGGACTATGCAGCAGGATTCATTGAACGTATCAATGCTTCCGCATCATTCGGAGAAGGCCCTTTGACGACAGCCATCATCAACGATATCCGCGAGCATACAAATACCGTTGTCAAGAAAGAGGATTTCAGGCTGGAGACCCTGCCGCTGCACCTGTTCATGAATTTTCGGATTGTGGACGGCTATGGCCGGATGCTTCAGATGTCCCGCAACCTGGAATCCCTGCGGTCAGAATTCGGACGGGAAGCACGCAATGCTTTCCAACAACTGGCTGGCATCCGGGATTCCCTGAAACAGAAAAAAGCCATTGTCGCACCTGATACAGAGAAACCCGAAGGACACCAAAAGGCCGCTTCAGAAGAACCCGCCAGTCAAGCCCCCTCTGCACAGACAGTGCCTGAGAAAATCACAGCATGGACATTTGAACCCCTGCCGGAACTTCTGGAAATCAGACGGGGGAAACAGTCTTTAATCGGTTATCCCGCCCTGGTTGATAAAAACACCCATTGCGAAATCGAGGTCTTTGATGAACCGGTATTGGCCAAAACCATGCACCATGCAGGACTGCGGCGGCTGTTTGCCTTACAGGTCAAAGAACAGCTGAAGTTCATGTCAAAGCATATCCGGGGGCTTGCAGACATGAGCCTGCTGTTCCTGAAACTGGGCTCTCAGGAAGAACTGACTGAACAGCTTCTACAGGCATCCTTGGAGGCCGCTTTCATGTACGCTCCTTTGCCGGAAAAAGCCCTTGATTTCGAGAAACGGAAAAATGACGGTAAAACCCGCATTGGATTGCTTGGCAATGAGATTGCCAGCATTATCCAGCAGATTCTGACCGAATACCAGAACGTCCAACGCAAGATGGCCTCCCTGAAAAGCCATGAGCAGACCTTGCATGACATCAATGAACAGCTTTCCCTGCTGATGACAAAACGGTTCATTGAGGAAAACCCCTTGGAAAGGCTGAAACATTTTCCACGCTACCTGAAAGCCTGTTCAGTACGGATTGACAAATGCCGGAATGATGCCCAGCGGGACAAAGCCCAGATGGCATTATGGCAACAGGCAGCCACCCCTTATTTCAGGATGGTTAAGACTTTGCGCCAGAAAAAATCCTGGGACACCCATCCCCGATTGCAGGAATATCGTTGGATGCTGGAAGAATTGCGGGTATCGCTTTTTGCACAGGAACTGAGAACACCTTTCCCTGTCTCTATTAAACGCCTCCAGAAAGTCTGGCAAACCATCCAGCAGCAAAGCTGATTACAGAAAATATAATTTTTCCATATCTTTCCTGATCCGCCTTGCAAGTGTTTCAGGAGGAATCGTATTCATTTCACGGGCTTTTCGGTTCGTCACCCCATAGCTGTGAACAGTCAAATCAGGATCATCAAATTTTTCAGAGACAGATACTTCAGACACTGGTCCCCAAACATCACCCATCGCATACTGCGTATGGTAATCACGGCTATTCGGGGCGAATATAGCAATAATAGGAATATTATATGCAGAGGCAATATGAACTACCGACGTATCAACAGAAATAATGAAATCACATAATTTCAAAATGGCACAAAATTCAGTAAAAGAAGTCTTAGGCAATCTTATTGTTCTATCTGAGCCAAATTTTTTATATATATCATCATTTAACAGAACTATTATATCAGGATACTTTAATACTTCCTCAAGAACAGCTTTAACCTGATCATCTAATAGACAATTTCTTGATTGACCGGCAAGGCCATTAAGAAAAAGTATCTTATTATTGCCACTTCTGTTTTTATTGATAAAGACAGTAGCCCTGACCTCTTCGTCGGCAGAAATTTGAATATATGGCAGGATAGGGGGGGGGGGAAGGGAGTCGTCCTTATTTATAAACTTTCTAACCAAAGCCAAACGCTCTGACATGTGAGGTACTATTCTATAATCAATGAATCCATCAAAAATATTCAGCTTATCGCAGATATAATTTGTTGTAACTTTAAAGCATTCTGCTTTCATCAATAAATACTTCCTGCTATCCCAGTCTTTTATTCCAACCCAAGTCAGATCAATCAGGATATCAGGCTTTCTGTCAAGAGCCGCATGGCAGTCATCGATACTATTCAAATCAAAGACTTCTAGAAAATCTAATTTATCAAACTGGGATAATTTCTCTCTGACTACAGCAATATAGATTGAATACCCATCATCTGCCAGTTTCCTCAGTAATCCAGCAGTATATATAGCATCTCCATAACCGCCTTTATTTACAATAAACAAAATCCTTCTTATATTCTCAGGAAACGGTTTATTCCTAGGGGCAACATCATTCCCAATAATCTTTCTCAGCCTCTTCTGCTCCAGTCTTGAACGGTTCAGATATCTGAACCTGTAGTACAGGTCTTTTAAAGCTCTCAACATTTAGACATTCCAAATATACCGTCCAAGAAGAAAAGGGCTGTCAGGCTTTTCAAAACGTCAATGCTTCTCAACCCACCATAGTGCATAAACTGCACAGGCCAAGAACAACAGGCTTGGGAAGATGGCTGTCAGGAAAGCGGGCCAGCCATTCAGTAGCCCGATATGTGAGAAGAGGTTGTTGAACAGCACGAACGCAATCCCGATCATGATGCCGGCAAAAATCTTCAGACTGATGCCTCCTGACCTGAAATGCAGGTAGACGAAGGGTAAAGCCAACCCCATCATGACAAAAACAGTGAATGGATAGATGATTTTCTTCCAGAAAGCAATCTTGTAAAGGGACGCGTCCTGCTTGTTCTCATCAAGATGCCTGTTGTACCGCATCAACTCAACCGCAGACATCCTGTTGGGGTCCATGGAGGTCACTGCAAGGATTTTTGGCGTCACCTCAGAATTCAATGTCATGGTATCAAGCTTTGTACGCTGGATTGATGGTGCGGTATCCGGAAATTTCTTATCCTTGGCAACACTGGGTGGTGTAATGTCTTCAACCTCAACACCTGTCAGTACCCAGGTATTGTCTCCTCTGAACTTACCTTTCTCTGCAGTAATAACCTTGACCAGTTCACGCTTGTTATTGAATTCAAAAATCCTGCCATATTCGAAAGACCGGCCATTTGGGTTCATGACCTTGAAATTCATATAGCGGTTTCCTGCAACGGCATCGGGTTTACCATCTGGACGGATGATATCCTTGCTCCACATCCCTGTCTTGAGTTTTTCTGACGTATTTTTCTCAACCAGGGAATTCTTGAAATCCGCTGCTTTGCGCGAAGTGATGGGAGAAATACCTTCACCAACCACAAAAGTGAAAACCAAGAAAAGAATCCCCACCTTCACCATCATCTTGACCGCATCCAAGGTGGAAAGTGAAGAAACCCGCATAATCGTAAATTCCGAATTATTCGCAAAAGTCGCCATCGCATAAATCGCACCGATCAACACTGCGAACGGCATCAATTCATAAACATATGCCGGAATACCCAACACGATGTAGATAATCGCCTGGAACAAGTGGTAATGCCCTTTACCGACAATCGGGATTTCGTTGATCAGATCGAAAAAAGCAAACAGCCCGATAAACGCCACCAAGACAAAAACAACGCTTTTCAGGATCTGGGTCAGGAAGTAACGCTGGAGAATCTTCATTGTCCGTCACCTTCCTTGTCATTGGTTATTTTCCGAATACGTTTATGGCGCAGCTTGGCAAACCAAGCATAAGGGTGACGCGAACTGTTGACTCCCAATCGCCAGGCAAACAGCAGGAAGATAATGGCGGCAATAATCAGATGCAACGGCCACCATGCCATTCCGAAAGAAAGACGGTTATGAGAAACAAAGTTCTGGAAAAAGCTGGTCATATTGCTGTACGCCAGATACAGCAGGACGGCAACAATCAGATTGAACGAACGGCCAGCCCTCGGATTGACAAAACCTAACGGGATTGCCAGCAGCATCAGCAGCAGGCACATGAACGGCAGGCCAATACGCCAGACCAGTTCCCCCTGTTTTTTGCTGGTTGGCCGTTCCAGCAATTCTTGCACCGTCAAAGACCGGGTGGAAGTCTCATCCAATTCATAGACAAAATCGTCTTTCTCCGCAACATAGGACGTATATTTCTGGAATTTCATGAAACCAGAATCTGAATGATCCAAAGCCTCATCGTAACGAAGCCCATTCTCCAGCAACAGGAAACGGTCTCCTTTGCTGTCATTGAAAATACGGCCGGACTGAGCCAGAACAGTCGAAAACCTGTTTTCACGGATAGTATGGATAAAGACATTCTTGACATCTTCACCGTTATCGTCAATCGACTCAATATAGAAAACCCTGTTTCCTGAAGCAGATTCCTGGAATTTCCCTGGGGACAGACGGGCAAGGTCTTCCCGTTTTTCAAAACGTTCCCGGAATTCCGCACTCTGACGGTATGCCCAAGGGGTTACGGAAAAACCCAGTACAGCCACCAGGACGATGATGGGGGCCCCAAATTCCAATACCGGCCGGATCCATCGGGTCAGGCTCAGGCCAGAAGAAAACCAGACAACCATCTCAGAATCCCGGTAACTTCTCGTCACCACCAGCAAGACAGCGATAAAAGCCGTCAGGATCAGGATGATCGGCATATAGTTCAACGAGGTAAAGCCGATGAGTGCCAATACGTCGTCTGAGGCAATCTTGCCCTTCGCAGCCTGTCCAAGGATACGGATGAGCATCATCGTAATGGTAATCGTGAACAATGTCAGGAAAACGCCTGCCGCTGTACTGTAGAGTTCACGCTTTAACGCACGTTGAAAAATCATGAGCGGTTATAATGGTATCTGGAGGATTCAAACAATGGACTTTAGCACAAAATCAGCAGATAAAAAAAACTCTCTTCAAACAATCAAGACCGACTGCCTTGCAATCGGCATTTACAGCAACGGTACGCTGGCTGATGACAACACATCCCCTGCACTGCAGAAAACAGTGGCACAACTTTATGCCACCGGTGACATTGATGGCAAAGCCGGCTCGACACTGCTTGTCCAATCACCTGAAGGCATCGCTGCCAAACGGCTGCTGCTCATCGGGCTTGGATCAGCTCCTGTCACAGCAAAAGAGTTCAGGAAAGCCGTCGACGCCTGCCTCGGCGCCTTGAAACCGCTCAATACCCCCAATGTCCTGCTGGCATTGCCAATGGATGCGGTCAACAACAATACCGACCAGACAATCTATACGGTTGTAACCGGCTTTTACGACAAAACCTATCAAAGCGGCGTCCTGAAAAAAGACAAGGGCCCTGCTTCCAGAATCCGCAAGGCGGTATTGTACATTCCTTCAGACAAAGCCGCCATCGCAAAAAAGGCACTGACCCATGCGATAGCCATCAACGAAGGCAGGCAATACG
>JBJEXA010000136.1:0-10577 GCA_051885335.1 Oxalobacter sp.
CACTTCCCCGAAGCTGCATAAGGTCCTGGGGGTCGAATCGCCGGTCTTTGACTGATCTGCTTTTTTCCTGTAAAAACTGTCAGTACCAACCGGTAACTGACGGTTTTTTATTTTACAAACATTGACATGACAGATTCCTCTCACAAATCTTTGGATGCCTTAACCGAAAAAATCCTGACCCTGCTGCCTCAGACACAATGCACCCATTGCGGTTATGTCTCCTGCAGGTCTTATGCCGAAGCCATTGCCCATCAAGAAGCAGATATCAACCGTTGTGCAACGGGAGGGCAGAAAGGCATACATCAGCTTGCAGTCCTACTGGATATTGCTGAGCCTTTGCTCGACACCGCCTATGGGGAAGAGTCTCCCCGTTTCTCCGCTACTATTGATGAATCTGCCTGCATCGGCTGCACCATCTGCATCAGGATATGTCCAACTGATGCCATCATTGGTGCATCCGGTATGATGCACACTATTGTCCAGGATTTCTGCACAGGATGCGATCAATGCGTACCCCGTTGTCCACTGGATGCCATCTCCTTGCATCCCGTATCAGGCAGCCTGACTGGCTGGGATGCCTGGACTGAAGAACAGGCACAAAACGCCAGACACCGCTATGAACGTAAACTCGCTAGACTACACAACAATACCGATAAACCTTTACCATCAATCGACAAAGATCCTCTGCCAATATTGTCGGACGGGAAAAAATCTGCTGTGGTCCAAAAAGCCATTGAACGTGCCCGGGTCAGACTGAAATCCTTTGGCATTCAAACCAGCAAGTAACCAAATTCATGATCAGCAGATTCTTTCAAAACATGGCATGATGTAACCCTCATGTCATATCAGTCCGAGAAAGCCATGTCTCCTGAAAAAGTCATACAGATTTTTGAACGATTGAAAGCCGACCGGCCTTCACCCCGTTCAGAATTGCAATTCAAAACCCCTTACGAACTGCTGGTTGCCGTCATCCTTTCTGCACAAGCAACAGATATCTCTGTCAACAAAGCAACAGAGAAACTCTATTCCGTTGCCAACACCCCTGAAAGCATTGTCGCCTTAGGCCTGGAAGCATTGAAAGACTATGTAAAAACCATCAATCTGTATCCAACAAAGGCCAAGAACATTGTCAAGATGTCAGAAATCCTGCTGGAAAAACATGCTGGACAGGTACCAGATAACCGGAAAGATTTAGAAGCATTGCCAGGTGTCGGCAGAAAAACTGCTAATGTTGTCCTGAATACGGCATTCAATCAACTGACCTTAGCCGTTGATACCCACATCTTCAGGGTTGCCAACCGAACAGGACTTGCACCCGGAAAAAACGTCTTGGAAGTAGAAAAACGTCTGCTGGAAACTGTGCCTGAAGCCTATCTGTTCAACGCCCATCACTGGTTGCTGCTGCATGGCCGCTATGTTTGCAAGGCAAAGTCATTCAACTGTGCAGACTGTCTATTGAATGACTTATGCGAATTTCCTGAAAAAACAGGCGGTTCCTAATCAAGAAACCGCCTGTTCAAAAACTCTGAGAAAGTATCAGACTACCCGCCGACGAGACATTCCCTGACCAACACGGCTTCCTCTGTTCCGTTTCCGTTGTTGGGTATGTTTGCCCTTTGATTCTTTTTGGCCTACCCCCATATAACCATAAGATGTCTGCAAGGGATCAGGCTGATACCCGCCATGAGATTTCTGTGAAAAAGATGACCTGTCTCCCCGCAATCCTGTTGGTTTCTGACTATATCCATCCACTGACGTTTTCTTTGGGAAGCCAGTTGTTTTCCTCCCTTTGCGTGCGCTTATATCATCAGAAGGCTTTTTGATTTCCATACCACACAGATGGAGCAGACTACGGACTTCGTTAGCTTCAAGTTCCTCCCAGCGCCCCCGTTTCAAGGTTTTCGGCAAGGTTAATGCGCCATAACGGGTCCGGATCAGTCGGGAAACCGTCAAACCAACCGCCTCAAACATCCGACGGACTTCACGATTACGCCCTTCACCAATAGTGACACGATACCAACGGTTGACCCCTTCACCACCGCCATCTGCAATTCTGGTGAATTGCCCCAAACCATCGTCCAGTTCCACACCTGCCAGCAGTTTCTGCCGGGAACCCTCATCCAATGTCCCCAACGTGCGGACAGCATATTCACGGTCAATGTTATAACGCGGGTGCATCAGACGATTTGCCAGATCGCCGGAATTGGTAAACAGCAACAAACCCTCAGTATTGAAATCCAAACGGCCAACCGCCAACCATTTACCACTCTTCAGATTGGGTAAACCATCAAAAACCGAAGGCCGCTTTTCAGGATCGTCCCGGCTGACAATTTCACCAGCTGGTTTATGATAAACCAGCACTTTGGGCAATGACTTAGTGACTTTACGCTGGATTAACCGACCATTGAAACGGACCTGATCCGTTGGCAAGATCCGTTGACCGATATGAGCTGGTTCGCCATTGACAGAGATCCGACCTGCGATAATCAGTTCTTCCATATCCCGTCGAGAACCCAATCCAGCCTCTGCCAGCACTTTATGCAATTTCGGTGCATCGTCTTCAGCTGTCAACTCGTGCTTAACCTTCTTCGTCTTCAAGGCTTCCTTGGATAACTGAACACTGTTTTCCTGGTCAAAAGACTCAGAAGTCACATAATTGAAAACCTCATCCGAACTATCTGTGACAGCGGCTCTCTGAGATTCCTGACGGAATGCTTTCCCTACCGGTTTACCCTTTCTGGCACTTCCCTTGGCTGGTTTTGACTTTGTACGGATACCAGTCTGAGATTTTTCCATCATGGTTTCCTGTTTTTTAGGAACATCGTCTGATTCTTTGGCTTCCATTTTCTCATACATATTCATTTCGACTTTCATGGATATCAGCAGGGGATTTCTCCCATACCGCTACATTCTATTCATTCTGTTTTCTGACCGAGATCCAGCTCCGGCTGTATCAAATCCGATTCACGCAGCTCTTCTAAAGGAGGCAGATCTTTCAGCGACTGCAACCCAAGATCATCCAGAAACTGAGATGTCGTTGCAAACAAAGCTGGTCGACCAGGTGCTTCACGATGACCGATAACCTCTATCCAGCCACGTTCTTCCAATGTCCTGATGGACTGGGCATTGACTGCTACACCACGGATCTGCTCAATATCCCCTCGAGTGACGGGCTGGCTATAAGCAATGACCGCCAAAATCTCCATCGTCGCCCGGCTGTACCGTAAAGGCTTTTCCTGCCGCAAACGGTCAAAATAAGGTTTCATTTCTGAACGGCTCTGGAACCGCCACCCATCCGGCAGACTGACCAATTCAAGACCCCTGTCCGACCAATCATATTGCAGGTCACACAACAACTGATGGCAACGATGCTCAGTCATTGATGAAGAAACAGTTTCCTTCTGTCTGACAAACAAGTCATCTGTATCAACAAACAACTTGACAAGATCATGCAAAGGCAACGGTTGCTGAGCACATAACAAGACTGCTTCGAGGATCTTTTTTGCCTCATCAATCTTCATTTTTGGAAAAAAGCAAGAAACCGGCTTCAACCAGAAACAGGGCAACATCATATGTCCCTGCTGGGACAGAAACCCTCTCTGTCAATCAGTTTTTCAGGCTGTTTTCTGTCTTGTCATTATCCTGCCCGAAAACAATGGCAGAAATGTAAACATAACTGCCCGTGTTGTCCAGCTAAAATGACCAACAACGACAAAAAACAAGCCATCAATGTTGCTTTTCGCCATTTCTGATAAACTGCTTATAGAAAATATGCATGATCATGGATTGTAAAAACCAATATCATTGAACGCCTCGTCAGAAAGAAGAATTCAAGTGATTGATCTGTCCCAAAGCAACCCCTTAGGCACTGGCGCACACCGTAGCTGTTATCCGCATCCGGATAATCCAACCCAGTGCATCAAGGTCCTTCATGACGTTACAAAAACCGAATTACGGGGCATCAAACATGAAATGCGGTACTACAACCACATCAACAGCTACCTGAAAGACTGGAGCTGCATCCCGAAATTTCATGGTACAGTAGAAACCAACCTGGGAACGGGATATGTCTTCGATATGATTTCAGATTATGATGGGTCGCCCTCTGCAACACTGGGAAAAATCATGGAGACCTGCAGTTCTTCTGAACAAGCTCAGAAAATTGTGGATTTGATCCTGCAACTAAAAAAATACATCCGTGACAACCATATCCTGACCATCACAATGAACCCGCACAATGTCCTATGCAAACGGGTATCTGAATCTGAGATGGTTCCTATCATCTGTGACAACTTGGGAAGAAGCTCCGTCATTCCCTGGTCACACTGGTTCACTGTCATCGGTGATAACAGCCAACAAAAACGCTGGGAAAAATTCATCAAGCTGCCACTCGTTGTTCATTTCCTCACAATATGGGGCATTGATGGTCAAGCACTGATTGCGTAATTGACATCTTCCCAAATAATATCCTGAACAGCATGGAAACAACGCAATCTGCTAGAATGTCAGATTGTGGATATTTGTATGTGCCATTTGATACATTAATCGGATGAATATCTTACCAGTGACTCATGGAAATAAGACCTAGCGCCTTATGAGAATAAAAGAAAAAATCGGCAGCCTGCTTTTCGTTAAAAATTACAGACGGATGTGGCCCTTCGTCAAGCCTTATTGGTTCAGGGCATTGATCGCTATGCTGATCTGTTTTCCAGTTGGTTCAATGGATGCCGTCATTGCCTGGAGTCTGCGTCCCTATATGGATGTTGTGCTGGTGAAAGATACCGCCACATCCGCGCAGGCATGGTGGGTACCTGCCTTTATCGTTGGTTTCACCATCCTTCAAGGCATCCTGACTTATGCAGTCACCTACCTGAATACCTGGCTGGGAAGACACATCTCCAACGATCTGAAACAGGCTCTGTTTAACAAGCTCCTGGTTTTTGAAGCGGGTTTCTTCGATACACGGAATTCCGGTGATATCGTTTACCGGTTCAATAGTGACGCAGATACTGCCTGTTCTGGTCTTTTGGATAACCTGCGCTTGTTTGTTTCCCGGTTATTCTCATCACTGTCATTGATTTTTGTGCTGTTTTATAACTCCTGGCAACTTTCCATCATCGCTATTGTGATATTGGGTGCTACATTCTATCCTGTGACCCGTATCCGGAATATGATTAAAAGCGTGATGCGTCAGAGCGTCAATGTCAACGCAAAGACTATCACAATGATGAACGAAACCTACGCGGGCAACAGGACAATCACGGCTTATAACTACCAAGAAAAGCAAAAAGAAAAATTTGCAGTCGTCATGAAAGACCTGTTCCGTTTAAGCATCAAGATGACCCAACGCACCGCATGGCTGACACCCATGATGCATATCACAACATCGCTTGGTGTTGCTGCTGCCATTGGTTATGGTTCCCATCTGATTATTTCAGGTGCCCTTTCCACAGGTGCCTTTGTCTCATTCATTACTGCATTGCTGCTTCTCTATAATCCGATGAAACACATCGGCAACCAGTTCAACAAAGTCCAGTTCTCATTCATGGCTGTTGAACGCTGTTTTAGCCTGCTCGAACGGATTCCACCAATCCGCGATAAGGAAAACGCCGTTGAACTGAAAACAGTCAAAAACTCGATTGAATTCAGGAATGTCAACTTCAGCTACAAGAAAGGACTCCCTGTCCTTAAAAACATCAATCTGAATGCCAAAGTCGGTCAAAGCATTGCATTGGTTGGCAACTCAGGCGGTGGTAAATCAACGATTGTCAACTTGATTCCCCGTTTTTACGACATCAAAGGAAAAAATGGAGGTATCTTCATTGATGGCATTGATATCCGGGACATCACCCTGGGAAGCCTCCGTGACAAGATGGCCGTTGTTTTCCAAGACAATTTCTTATTTGATGGTTCCATCCGTGACAATGTCAAAATCGGAAAGCCAGATGCCACCGATGAAGAAATTCTGGCAGCATTGGATATGGCGTACCTGACCGATTTCATTAACACCCAAAAAGATGGTTTGGACACTCGGATTGGAGAACGGGGCATCTTGCTTTCCGGTGGACAGAAACAGCGTGTTGCCATCGCCCGCGCATTCATCAAGAACGCCCCTATCATCATTCTTGATGAAGCAACCTCTGCATTGGATAACAAATCTGAAGTCGTTGTCCAGAAAGCCATTGAAAACCTGATGAAAAATCGTACGGTCTTTGTCATTGCCCATCGGCTTTCCACTGTCCGTAACGCCGACAAGATTGTCGTCATCAATGAAGGCGAAATCGTTGAAACCGGTACCCATGATGAACTGATGGCAATTGACAGCGGCGTCTATAAGGCACTGTACAACACCCAGTTCCAGAAAGGGATGCAGTCCAGTGGGCCTGTATCATCCGAACTCTTGGTAAAGACAGCTGAAGAAAAAATGTCTGACAATCCACCCGTACAGGTTGAACCTGTCCAGCAGCCTGTCTGAGCAATTCTCAATCGGCGGCATCCCATGAGACGGCAGCGTTTTAGGTCCAGATATGATTCTGACAGCATCAGGGGACATTTCTTGTACTATATCTTCACAGCCATCATTACTGCGTTCACCGGAACCTTAATCCTATGCCGCAACCTATTCGTTTATGACACGGTTGACTGGGGCTTTTCTGATTACCTGTACTTCGGGCTTTACAGCATCAGCTGGTATGGCTTCTGGTTGATGCTCTCCACACTGCCCGCTTATTTCCTGCACCGCTTCAACTTCAGGAAAACCGGACTGATCATCCAATACATCATCTGCACCTGTTTCCTGATCTTCATCACATCAGACACCTTCGTTTACAACCTGTTCCGCCTGCACCCCAATCTGGCTATGTTTCAGATGACATTTTTGGGAGGAGGAAAAATTGTACAGTTCACCTTCGGGATGATTATCCAAATCATCCTGTTGACAGTTGCTGTCTTGATTGCGGCCGGGCTATGCATGTTTATTGCCCGAACTATCAGCAAAACATGGTATCGACCTAAAACCTTTTTTTATGCACTGTTAGGACTTTTCCTGACCTGCCAGATTATTTATGGTTTTGCCTATGCCTTCCACAAACAGGCACTGACAGCCATTTCCGACATCATCCCACTAAACAAGCCATTAACCTTCAACCGGTTATTGATCAGATGGAAAATCGTTGACGCAAATACCGTCAATGCCAACAACCTGCACTTCCAGAATACCAAGAACAAAATGAACTATCCGCTCAATCCTTTGGATTGCAGCGCCCAAATTCCTCAGTACAACATTGTCTTCCTGTTCGTGGATGCCCTACGTTCAGATATGCTCAAGCAAGACATTATGCCAAACGCTTGGGCATTTGCCCAAGAAAACATCCAGTTCCATGATCACCTCTCGGGCGGTATCAATACCCGTCACGGCATCTTCACACTGTTTACCGGGCTACCGGGTTCTTATTGGCAGAAAGCCCTTGCCACAAAAACACCTTCCATCCTGATCCAGGCCTTGCAGCAACGGCGATATGCCATCAATGCCTTCACCGGAGCCGGACTGACCATGCCGGAATTCAACCGGACAGTCTTTGCAGGCGTGGAAAACCTGCGCATCAATCCACGTGGATCAAAAGTCTATCAGCGTGATGACAACGCTGTTGAAGATTTCATCCTTTGGCATAACCAATTGCCTGAAGGCAAACCATTCTTCAGCTTCATCTTCTTTGATAATGTCCATGCCTATGACTTCCCTGAAGATGCAACACACACACCGTTTAAGCCTTATTGGGAAGAAGTCAACAATCTGCAACTGAACAACGATTTTGACCCGCAACCCTATCTGAACCGCTATAAAAATGCCATCCATTATGCCGATACCAACATTGGCAAAGTACTGGCCTACCTAAAACAGAAAAACCTGCTGGACAAAACCATTGTTGTCATCAGTTCCGACCATGGCGAAGAATTCAATGACAGCCACCAAAACTATTGGGGACACAATGGAAACTTCATGGAATACCAAATAAAAGTACCTTTAGCCATCCATTGGCCAGGCAAAGGCAGAGAAGACATCCGTTACCGGACATCAGGACTGGATATGACACCAACCCTGCTGCCACAGGCATTGGGTTGCAAGAACCCGACCACAGACTACTCTGTTGGAACCCCGCTCTTCACACAGGAAAACCGCAGGAACTGGGTCTATGCCAGCAACTACAGCCAAGACGCCTTCATCGAGCCGAACCGGATTATCCTGATCAATCAAGCGGGAGCCATGCAGTACCTAGACACCCATTATCAACCAGCAACCGATACAACACCTCCTGCTTTCATACCGACTGTATTGGAAGAGAGCTCACGCTATTTGAGAAAATAGGCAATATTCTCTTGCCAAATCAGCAATCAGTCACCTGCCGACAATCTCCGGATTGATATCAAATTTTTCTAAGAACGCCTTCACAGAAGGCGTTGCCATAAATACCTTCCAACGGCGTTCCTGCTTCCGATGGCAAAGGAACGTAAACCAACGGGACAACGGAATACCCGCCCTTTCTCCAAGATTGTCACAGGCGACCGGCTGATATTCATCTGGCCCTGTTTTCTGACAAAGAATATTGTAAGACTGCAAAGGCAACGTCTGGATCTCATTGTCATATAGGTATTGTTTAAGACCTCGGAATATGCCAAGGATTTTCTGTGCCTGCTCAGCTGTTTCGCATTCAAGCATCATCTTTTCAAGAGTCGATGCAGGTGTTCCATCATAGTTCTTGATCAGATCATAGACATAGCCTGTACCCATATCCGTCTGCACCTGGCCATAATAGCGGGGAACACCACGCCAGTCCTTAAGCGTGCGGTTCAACACTTCATAATACTTCAACTCCCGGACAATCTCTTTTTTAGCACTGGTTGATGGATTATAAATGACCTTGATACATTGATTTGGATTGTCCGGATGTGGAAAACACTTACGATGCGCACCTCTTCCAAATGGCTCCAGATCTGAAACATTAATGATTTTCTCAACCATATTCCTGCAATCCATAAAAATATCTATTCATTATAGCCGATGCCTTTCAGAAAACAGGCACTGATCCATTCCATGTAGCCGTTACCCTGCTCATCGGCTAGAATACTTACCATCTTGATATAACACGCATGCGATATCTGACTCCATCATGACAAACATCCAACCCGTCATCCTATGTGGTGGCTCTGGCACCCGTCTGTGGCCAGCTTCCCGCTCCAAACATCCCAAGCAGTTTATGGCACTCAGCAACGGAAGCTCATTGTTTGCAGAAACGCTGAAACGGACTGATGGTATCCATCAGACGTTGGAAACAATCATCATCAGCAACAACGAATACCGTTTTTACATTGATGAATGCCTGAAAGACTCCAACAGGAAAGGAGCCATCATCCTAGAACCTGAAGGCAGAAATACGGCACCAGCAATTGCACTTGCAGCCTTTGCTACATTGGAAACTGAAGATAACCTCATGCTGGTCATGCCATCCGATCATATATTCAGGCAGCCAGCAGCCTTCCACGCAGCGGTAGAATCTGCCAGAGCCATTGCAGAAGCAGGTTATCTGGTCACCTTTGGCATCAACCCCACCCGACCTGAAACAGGTTACGGTTACATCAAGCAGGGGAAACACCTAGGGGGAAAAACTTACCAAGTCGAACGTTTCTTAGAGAAACCCCTGAAAGCCAAAGCAAAAGCCATGCTGGAAGAAGGTGGCTACTACTGGAATGCCGGCATTTTCCTGTTCAAGGCGTCCGTTTTCCTGACAGAACTGGAACATTATGCGCCTGCCATTTACAAAGCAGTCAAGACAGCCTGGCAGAACCGCTATCAAGACCTCTCCTTCACCAGACCCGGAAAATCATTCCTTGAATCACCTTCCGATTCCATCGACTATGCTGTCATGGAACACTCTGCCAAAGTCGCTGTTGTCCCCATGGACGGCGGTTGGAATGATTTAGGATCTTGGGAATCTTTCTATGAAATCGCCCATAAAGACATCGATGGCAATGCCTGTGAAGGTGATGTGATAATCTCTGACACAACCAGCTGTTATCTGAAAAGCACAGGACGTCTGATAGCCGCTGTAGGCGTAAAAAACCTTGCTGTTGTCGATACTAAAGATGCTGTATTGGTTGCAGAACGCAGCAAGGTTCAAGATGTCAAAGCCATTGTCAACCTGCTGAAAGCCAACAACCGGACGGAGACTGATTTGCATCCATTGGTTTACCGTCCTTGGGGACACTATGAAACGCTAATTCTCTCAGACAGATTCCAAGTCAAACGTATTGTCGTTAAACCAGGTGAGCAGAATTCCTTGCAGATGCATTACCACCGCGCCGAGCACTGGATCATCGTACGGGGCACAGCTGAAGTCACCATTGGCGAAGAAAGGAAACTTATTGCAGAAAATGAATCCGTCTATGTCCCACTTGGTACAAAACACCGCATCAAAAATCCAGGAACCCTGCCATTGGAATTCATTGAAGTGCAGACTGGCAGCTATCTTGGTGAAGATGACATCGTCCGGTTTGAAGACAATTATGGCCGAACTGATTCC
>JBJEXA010000137.1:0-10504 GCA_051885335.1 Oxalobacter sp.
CAAGTGATGAAAGCAACTCGGGGAAAGGCAAATCCCGGACAGGTCAACCAACTGCTGAAGCAGAAACTTGGCGCATAATCCGTCCGAGTTCCTGCAATGCAAAAGCCCGCTGCCTTGAAACAGCGGGCTTTTCATATCGACGTATCTTAAGGTTGTCAGCGGGGCAAGCCCGTTATCCGGCTTCCTGGTCTGACACCATGTCTGGAAAACCATTTCGCATTCATCTCAAGCGCATAACGGATCCAATTCTTGCTGCAATGGCTCGTCGTGGTCTGCGCTTTCATTTCTTCAATGTTGACGACTTTGCCGTTGACATCAATGAATGCAACTGAAAGAGGAATGTAAGTATCCTTCATCCACATGCAGGTTTTTGCCGGTCCCTTGAAGTCAAAAAGCATCCCATTATCAGCAGGCAGGGACTTACGGTACATGAGCCCTCTTTCATATTCTGCTTCTGTCGAAGCAACTTCAACCTTGATGGATTTGCCACCAGCTTTCAGGGTGGTGACCCGCATCGATGGAGTTGCCTTCTTATTGACAGTCTGTTTTTTGGCTGTCTTGGCCGCTTGTTTCCTACCAGAAGCTCTCACGGTATTTTTTGTATTGACTGCCTTGGCAGTTGCTGTCTTTCCTGACGTTTTTGCCACCGGCTTGGGGCCAGCCACCTGCTTAACGGTCTTGCCGCTTACTGGTTTCACATTATTCTTGGCTGATACAGTTTTTTTCGCCGTAGAACGGGCGGCAGAAGCCGATTTTGATGCCGACTTGACGGTAGATTTTGCTGGAGCTTTTATAGGTACTGCTGTTTTGGCAGATACTGTAAATGGCATGGCAATCAGCGCAAACGCTACCAGCAGCGGACTGAAGTTAAAGCATCTGGACACAATTCTCTCCTTGAACATCAATCGAGGATGCTTTTATTTTACCTCAGCAACCTGCTGTTTTTCCGTATGCCAACCAGAATGTCCTTTGATTCAGAAAAAAGCGGGTTTGGGGTTGCCCATACCCAGCCTATTTCAACCTTTAATCACAGCAGTCTTTAGGTAATTGAGTATCCTTTTTATGCTTCTTGCCTTGTTTCTTCTTTGACTTCAGTGATTTATGAGCCTGCTCGGATTTTTTATACAGTTTTTTCTCTGGCGCACGAGCAGCCTTCTCCGCAGAAACCTGATTGACAGCATGTGAACTTCCCCCTGGCAATGGATTTTCTGGCAAGTGCGCTGGCTGTGCGACAGCTGCACCAATAAAACCGGTTGCCATTAGCAAAATGAGAATTTTCTTCATAATCGAATTTTATAAATCCCATATGTTTAATATGGAATTAGCGTACAACGAATCCATCGAGAAAACAACCTGACGTGAAAAACACCTATCCAGCGGTATCAGCTTCCTATGGGCAACAACAGGTATCAAAACAGGATTTAAAAGAATATCTGATGGATTTCTGTATCGTATCTTATGAAGATGGTAATGTAGGGTAATCCGTATAGCCTTTGGCGCCGCCTTTGTAAATAGTCGGAACATCTACCACATTATAAGGACCACCCTGTTTCATCCGGGCTACTAAATCTGGATTGGCAATGAATGGCCTTCCGAACCCGATGGCATCTGCCAATCCGGATGTAATGGCAGCTTCTGCCTTTTCTGCTGTGTATTCACCTGCATAGATGATGGTGCCATCATAAGCTTGACGGATTTGTTCCTTGAAACGATCAGTTAATGCAATCCCACCGACCCAGCTGGGTTCTGCCACACTCAGGTATGCGATATTCCTTTCCTTGAATGCTGATGCCAGGTACAGCGCCATTTTTTCTGGATGGTTTTCCTTGATGCCGTTGATGTTGAAATAAGGCGAAAGACGGACACCAAGTTTCTGCGGTGGAACAACCTCAAGCATTGCGTCCATAACTTCAAGCACAATACGGGCACGGTTCTCAAGAGAACCACCATAACTGTCTGTTCTTATATTTGCACTGTCGGCCTGAAACTGCTGAAGCAGATAACCGTTTGCTGCATGTTCTTCAACAAAGTCAAATTCTGCTTTCAGTGCCCGCCATGCAGAACTGCGGTACTGTCCAACAATGGTCTTGATGTCATTAATAGAAAGTTCCCTGCATGGCGTACAAGGGACATAAGCCTGGGTTCCATCAGCCTGGATAATGCTGCACTTTGCTTCTGGCACTGTCATAGCCGATGGCCCGACAGGAGCCTGTCCTTGCTGGAAATAACTGTGGGAAATCCGACCGACATGCCAAATCTGTGCAGATAGATGACCACCTCTTTCATGCACGGCTGAAACAATCTTTCGCCATCCAGTCTCCTGCGCATCCGTGAACAACCCCGCTGAACCTGCATAGCCTTGCGCTGACTTGGAGATATGCAAGGCTTCCGAAATGATGAGACCCGCTGATGCCCGCTGGGCATAGTACGCCGCATTAAGGTCTGTTGGCACATTGTCTGGTTCTTCAGTACGGCATCGCGTAAGCGGTGCCATGATGATGCGGTTTGGCAATGTGATACTGCCGATACGGATTGGGGTAAAAAGTTTTTCGACTGCCATTACGACACCTCACTGATAAATCCTGTCAGGATAACGGATATTCACCGTATCCCTCTGATTTTCTATTCTATACGCAATCCAGACATTCTGTATTCCGTCTTACCACCAACAGAACCCACCCGGTCCAATCATGGTTCCCGATATAATAAATCCTGTTGCTGATTTTTTGAGAATTTCTGATGGTTAAACCACTGATTCACTTTATCCACGGCAAGGAAAGCGGCCCTTGGGGTACAAAAATACGTTCTCTGGCAGATATTGCCCTAGAAATGGGCTATGATGTGGAAAGTTTAGACTACTCCAGTACATTTGACCCCGTAAAACGTGTTCAGATGCTGGTTGAATCCTGCAAAAAACGTTCTCCCCATCTGCTTGTCGGTTCAAGCATGGGAGGATGGGTAGCTCTGGATGCAAGTGCCGAACTGCTTTCCATCCAAGGGCAATGCCCGAAAGGCCTGTTCCTGATGGCTCCCGCGATTGACATTCCCGGCTATCCCCCATACCGCATTGGCTGTACAGGAAATACCATTGATATTGTCCATGGCTGGCATGACAGCCTGATTCCTTACGCCAATGCTGTGGCATTTGCCTACAAATACGGATGCACCTTGCATCTAGTAGATGACGAGCACCGCCTGAAGAATCGACTTGACCAATTGGGACAGCTTTTCAGGGATTTCCTTGTGCGTATGGGCTGATTACCCCTTGTCCTCAACTGACTGTCTGATGCACGATATCTGGAACCCATGGCATGGCTGCACCAAAATCAGTGAAGGGTGTAGGAACTGCTATATGTATTACCTGGACCGTAAGCGGGGACTGGATTCCCGTAAGGTTTTCCGGACAAGTGCGGGATTCACCTATCCCCTCCAGAAACGCCGTAATGGACAATATGTTGTCCAATCAGGTGAAATGCTCCGGGTCTGCATGACTTCTGATTTTTTCATTGAGGATGCAGACCCCTGGCGGGAAGAAGCATGGCGGATTATCTCACTGCGTCCAGATGTCTCTTTTTATCTGCTGACTAAGCGTCCTGAACGGGTTGCAGAATGCCTGCCATGCAACTGGGGTGATGGCTGGAACAATGTCTTTTTCAATGTAACCTGTGAGAACCAACGCCGTGCAGATGAACGGTTGCCATTCCTGCTTTCACTGCCTTTCAAGCACAAAGGTTTCATGGCAGCACCGATGCTGGGACCGATTGATGCCACCCGTTATCTCGCTTCTGGACAAATTGAACGGGTGCTCTGTGGTGGAGAGAACTATGCCGGTGCCCGGCCCTGCCATTATGAATGGGTACTGGATCTGTCCTGCCAATGCCGGGAACAGGATGTCACATTCTGCTTCATTGAGACAGGCACAAGGTTTGTGAAAGATGATAGGACTTATACATTGCATGACAGACGCCTACAAAGTGTGATGGCTTTCAAGTCAAATGCTTCTTATCAGGGCAAACCCATCCATTTCCACCTGCATGATGATTTCGGGTTGCCGATTCCTGATGAGCTGCTTTACCGTCCCAGCTACCGTCAATGCTGCAAGACCTGTGGCAGCAGGATGGTCTGCAATGGCTGCAGCAATTGCGGATTATGTGGGTTGGATTAATTCCTCAACCAGAACTGCTGGCAAAAAAGAGCTTTTCCTCAGAAACCTTCATCCCGTTTAAGAGTATCCTGCTCTGTTGTTCCAGATTCTTTTCCCTCTTCAACATCAGGGCGCATCGCCATTCGTTCAACCAGCGTCTGAGGACCGGTCTGTACAGGAATCGGACGGGATGTCATGTAAAGAACGCCAAGAACAGTCAAAGCAAAGATTGCCCAGACTGTAATCAGGTCACCAACAGATGGTTCAACACCGTTCGGTGAAGGCAGGAAACTCATGACAGCGGAATACAAGAAAAAATAGCCCGGGAAAAGACCTATCACAATGCCTAGGAAATGAGACACAATTTTCCGGGAACCTTTACGCTGGTTATAGGCAAAGACGCGCCGCCAACAGAGAAGCCATATCAAGGCAGAAATGATGAAAATCGCAATGAACATGACTCTTTCCCTCTCAACCGGTACTGAAAAAACTGTATGCCACCTTACAGGAACCTTTTTCTGTCTGTCAGGACATAACTGGCACAGTAGCCATTCTACCGAAATCCCCTGTGCAAATCACGCCATCCTTAGACAGGCAACCCGTTGAAGAGACAGACTCTGCAACGGGCTGTCATAAAACAATCCAGGCATCTGGCTGACAACGATTAAAAATCAACCTTATCGGGATGCAGACACATACCACCGCAATCCGTCAGTGCATCAATGGCTGCCGTATCCTCTGCAGTCAGCTGGAAGTCAAAGACATCGACATTCTGCAGGATACGTTTCGGAGTAACAGATTTAACCAGTGGCAGTAATCCTTTATCGAGTACCCAACGCAGACAAACCTGTGCTGGTGTCTTCTTGAGCTTTTCTGCAATTGCCTTGATGGTTGGATTAATCAGTGCATCACCGCGTCCCAGAGGACTCCATGCTTCAACTAAGATACCTTTCTGTTTACAGTATGCCACTGCTTCAACCTGTTGATAACCAGGATGCACCTCGATCTGGTTGATGGCAGGAACGACATCACACTGATCCAGCAGGGGTTCCAGATGGTGCGGCATGAAATTGCTGACACCGATTGCCCGGATTTTACCTGCCTTGTAAAGCTGCTCCATGGCACGCCAAGTATCATAGTTGATTTTTTTCCAGCTATCTGGAAACTGGGTCTGAATTGCCGGCCAATGAATCAGATACAGATCCAGATAATCCATTTGCAGGTTTTGCAAGGTGCGTTCAAAAGCACGAAAAACATTGTCGTAACCGCGTTTGGTATTCCATAACTTGCTGGTTACAAAAACTTTATCACGCGGGATACCGCTTGCACGGATGGCTTTGCCAACACTTTCTTCGTTGCGGTAAGCCGCTGCGGTATCAATATGGGTATATCCTGCCTGCGTAATCGCATATTTGATGGCTTCCACACCGGAAGCATCATTGGGAGTTTCCCAAGTCCCAAAACCAATCACCGGGATTTCTACCCCATTGTTCAGTCTGTATTTCTGCATTTTCTATCCTTGCTAGATGAGCTGTTTCTGGAATGGATGGTCATGCTTAAGCAGCATTGCTGTATTTTACCTTCAATCCATCAGCGATTGTTTCTGTCCGTTCCAATGCTTCTTCCAGTGTGATGGTGGCTGCCTGTTCAATCTGTTTGAAACTCATATGAAGGGCAAGCCTGTCAAGATACATTCTGGCTTCCGGGATAGTTTTTACCGCTTCTGCGTAAAAGACATGGGCTATGGTGGAATCAACAGGCATACCAGCCCCATCCCGCCATGCCATAGCAAGATTCATCAGAGCAGAAGCATCCCCAGACCTGGCAGAATAAACCCATAGATGGAAAGCCTTTGCCGCATTCTCTTGAACACCACCTTTGCCTTTCTGATAATAGAAGGCAAGGTTGTTCATAGCACCGGGATGATGCTGTTCCGCTGCCTTGCGGTACCAGTAAACAGCCCGCCGGATATTTTTACGGATACTGGTTCCCTTCTCATATTGCAAGGCAAGGGCATGCTGGGCATCCATATCGCCCGATTCCGCCTTCAGGATCAGTGCATCCAGCGATTTTTGATCCAAAACTTCCGATAGAGAAAGGCATTCCGCGGCATTGCTGTTGCCAAGATCAGCAGCTTTTCTCCACAATGCCATCGCATACTGCCTGTCTTTTTTAACCCCCTGCCCGTTGTAATACATCAATCCCAGCAGATACATAGCATCATCATCCCCGCGGTCAATGACCTGATGGAAAAGTTCAGCTGCTTTCTTGTAATTTTTTGCAACGCCCTGTCCATTCCGGTAACAGCAGCCGAGATTGAATATAGCAACGGGATGCTTCTGCTCGACAGATTTTCTGAACCATGCAACTGCAATCTTATAGTCTTGTGCAACACCCTCCCCATCACGGTAGAGCATCCCGAGGCTGCACTGGGATGCCGCATGTCCTTTTTCGGCAGCCTGCCGCCACCAGTTGACCGCTTTACGGACGTTCTTAGGGATTCCCCTGCCATTGTAATTTGCCATGGCGAGCTCGTAGCAGGCGGCCACATGATCCTGCTCCGCTGCCTGAGTCCAAAGGTCAATGGGATTTTCTTGCCCTGTTTCGCCTGTGGCATCCAACAAGACACCCAGACGGTACTGCGCATCGGCATCTTTCTGTCCAGCGGCTTTGCGGTACCAGGACATCGCCTGTCCAAGATCCTGCCTGAATCCTTCGCCATGCTCATATGCCCAACCAACATAGTACTGAGCACGGACATGCCCCTGTTCTGCTGCCTTCAAATACCATTGGACAGCTCTGGCATGGTCAATCCGGACACCGATGCCTTGATCATATGCCATCCCCAGACTGAACTGGGCATCAGCCCTACCTTGCCTTGCCGCCCGTCGTGTCCAGACAGCGGCGCGGGCATGATTCCGTGGAACACCGCAACCATGTGCATAAGCGATTGCCATACTGAACTGGGCAATTGGATAGCCACTTTTGGCTGCCTGTCTGAACCATCGGACAGCTTCTTTAAGATCTTGGGCAACACCATCCCCATTGTAATAGGTCTGACCAATACAGTACTGTGCCCTGACATCATGGTTTTCAGCCGCCTTCAGCCACCAATCACGGGCCTTGATGACGCTACGCTCCACACCATCACCATTCATATAGGCAAGCCCTAGATAAAACTGGGCGGCTGGATGTCCCTGTTCTGCGGCACGCTGCCACCAATCAGCAGCAGCCTTTTCATCCTTTTCCATGATGATGCCATCTGATGCCGCTGTCCCCAAGAAGAAAAGGGCGCCTGCGTGGTTTTGGTCAGCCGCTTTCCGATACCAGCCAATGGCCTTGGGAATATCCCGTGGAACACCTTCTCCCAAGGAATAAGCAACTCCCAAGTTATATTGAGCACCGGCATGACCATGTTCTGCAGCGCGCCGGTACCATTCTGCAGCTGTCAACGGATCCCTGTTGACTCCCCGTCCCTCATCGTATGCCAGACCAAGACTGTATTGGGCATCTGAATCCCCTTTTTCCGCTGCCATCCAATACCAATAAAAAGACTGAGCAGGGTCCCGTTCAACCCCAGTTCCTTCCTCAAATACCATACCGAGGTAATATTGGGCGGAAATATGTCCTTCTCCAGCAGCAAGCATCCACCAGTGAACAGCCTCTTTTTCATCTTTAGGCACGCCAACCCCAAGACTGAGTGAGATACCCAGTCGGAATTGGGCTTCTGGATTCCCCTGCTCTGCAGCTTTCCGCCACCAATAGGCAGCTGTACCGGCATCCTTGGCAATACCGCCAACACCGCGGAAATAGATTTCACCCAATGCCAACTGTGCTGCAGAAAAACCATCTTCTGCCGCAAGCCGGTACCAGTAAACGGCAGTCGAAACACTGTGTGGAACACCAATCCCATTGATGAATGCACATCCCAGATTGTACCGGGAAGCATTATCTCCCTGACTGGCGGCTTTCTGATGCCAATAAGCGGCGAGCTCAAGATTCTTTTTGACACCTTTCCCTTCTTGGTAAGCAATACCAAGACTGAACTGGGCATCCCGATGCCCCAGGTCTGCAGCAGTCAGCCAAAAACGGACAGCCTGTTCCTCATCCTGCTCAACCCCGATCCCGTCATGACAGCGCATGCCTAGATGATAAAGACCGTTGGGCTCTTCCAGCTCTGCAGCCTTTTGCCACCATTCAACCGCTTGGGCAATATCCCGGACAACGCCCTCACCCCTGAAATAGGCTTCACCTAAACGGCTCCATGCAGGAATATAATCCTGTGCCACAGCTTTCCGTAGCCAGGCGATACCTTCATCAAGGTTGAGCATTATGCCTTTTCCTGCAAGACAGAGCTGCGACAGGGCATATTGCGCTGGTGCATAACCCTGCTCTGCCGCCAACAGGAACCAGTCTGCAGCGGTTTCTGGATCCTCAGGAACACCTCTCCCGTCACGGTACATCACACCGAGATTATACTGGGAAAGGATTAGTCCCTGAAAAGCGGTTATTTTCCACCAGTTGATGGCATGGTCTTTATCTGTTGGCATATCGTCCTTTCTAATATACTTATTCTGAAGGTTATCCAAGGCTGAGACAAGTACTTGCCATATCCTATCCGGGTTTTATCCACCTTCAGGGAGAATTGGACACCGCTCAGTTGTGTATACTTGCATTTTTATCCATCTATCAGGCTTCACCTGACTGATCCTGACACCATGTCTCCTGAAACCGATATTCCTGTTGAAACATCTGGTACACGCCCTCCTTCGGCATGGGCATTGATGCCTTTTGCGGCTCTGGCAATCGTGTACCTGCTGTTTGCACTGGTGATGGGCAATTTATCAAAAGTTCCAATGACAACGGCTTTTATCGCAGCATCTGCAACCGCACTGCTGATGAACCGTAACAGACCATTGCATCAGAAGACTGAAATCTTTGCCGCCGGCATGGGCAGCCGCGACATCATGGTCATGTGCCTGGTCTTCATTCTGGCAGGTACTTTTACATCATCTGCCAAGGCAGCAGGCGGCGTGGATGCCGCAGTGGCAATAACATTGCATCTTGTGCCCTCTGAATTCCTGATCGCCGGACTGTTTGTCGTTTCCGCCTTGATCTCACTGGCTGTCGGCACCTCATGCGGTACGATTGCTGCCATCACGCCAATCGCCGTACTGCTGGCACAGTCTGTCCATGCAGATACCGGCATCGTCATCGGTGCCACAGTTGGCGGCGCCATGTTCGGAGACAACCTTTCCCTGATTTCTGACACCACGATTGCAGCAACCCGCACACAAGGAGCAACCATGCGCGACAAGATGCTGGGCAATCTGAAAATCGTGATGACTCCCGCCCTGATCTGCACAGCACTGTATATGCTGCCGATATTCTCTTCAGTGGCAGGCAGTCATCCGGCAACCGACATCAGTTGGGATACCTGCCTGAAAATCTTTCCTTACCTGCTGATGTTGGTACTGGGTATCTGTGGCGTGAATGTCATGCTGCTACTGTTGGCAGGTACGGTACTGAATACCGGTATCGGAATCGCATTCAATACTATGGATGGAGCAGGTGCTTTGGAAACCTTGGGCAATGGTGCCATCAGTATGGCGGAAACCCTGATTGTTGCTCTGCTGGCAGGCGGGCTTTTGGCTCTTGTCCGTTTCAACGGTGGCATAAATTTCCTGCTGGGAACCGCTGACAAATGGGTCAGGGGACGGAAATCGTGCGAGGCGGCACTATGCTTTCTGACGGGTGCCATCAACCTGTTCACCGCAAATAATACCGTTGCCATCATCACAGCAGGCCCTGTCGCACGAGAAATAGCCCAGCGGTATAATATCCCTCCCCAGCGTTCAGCCTGTCTGCTTGATACAACTTCCTGTGTGGTTCAGGGCATGATTCCTTATGGTGCACAGATACTGATTGCATCCAGCCTGACCGCATCTTTTGGCATAGGACCGATGGACATCATCAAAGGATTGTTCTATCCGCTTCTGATGGCATTGGGACTGCTGTTCTCAATACTGTTCCACCGTATCAGGAAATAACCCAAAATCCTTGATAGAATCATCTTTTCGCAATCATAGCCAACCGACATACCAGAAGACTTCCAGCATTGGCAACCGAACATGGGAGCGCATCATGTTTTTTGCTTATGGAAACACCGAGAAAGAATACCTGAAATCAAAGGATAAGAAGCTGGGAGCCGTTATTGACCAAATCGGACATATTGAACGTGAGGTGCATACCGATCTGTTTGCTGCGGTTGTACATAGTATTGTCGGACAGCAGATTTCAAACAGGGCTCTGGCAACTGTCTGGGGTCGGATAACAGCATTGGTTGAGAAAATAGATGCA
>JBJEXA010000138.1:0-2418 GCA_051885335.1 Oxalobacter sp.
GCAGAAACCTATTCACCTGTTCTGGTTTCCAACTCCTTTTCCAAATCATTTTCCCTGTACGGAGAACGTGTCGGGGCATTCAGCCTGGTGGCTGCTGATGCAGATGAATCCGCCCGTATCCTTTCACAACTGAAACGGGTTATCCGGACAAATTACTCCAATCCACCAATCTATGGCGCAAAGATTGTTGGTACAGTATTGTCCAACCCAACACTGCGCCAGATGTGGGAAGACGAACTTGCCAATATGCGCGAACGTATCCATATCATGCGCCATCAGTTGGTGGATAAGCTGTCCGCCAGGAAACCCGGTATGGATTTCAGTTTCATCACCCGTCAGGCAGGTATGTTCTCCTATTCAGGACTGAACCCAACCCAGGTAGAACGCCTGAAAAATGAATTCTCCATCTATATTGTCGGGACTGGCCGCATCTGTGTCGCTGCTTTGAATTCACATAATATTGATTACGTTGTGGATGCTATCGCACAGGTTCTTTGATACAACAGTTTTTTACAGGCAATAAAAAACCGGCTGATCTCATTGGATATCAGCCGGTTTTCCTTTAATGCCAACCAAAGATTATTCCAAGTTCTGCACCTGCTCGCGGATCTGTTCAATCAGCAGTTTCAGGTCAATGGAAGCATCCGACAGTTCCTTGATGACCGCTTTTGACCCCAATGTATTGGCTTCCCGGTTCAGTTCCTGCAGCATGAAATCCATCCGTTTACCCAGCATACCGCCTTTCCGGAAAATCTCTTTGGTTTCATCCAGATGGATTTTCAACCGAGCCAATTCCTCAGCGACATCAATCCGCATACCGTATAGGGCGACTTCCTGGCGGATACGCTCAACAGCTTCCTGTTGGGTCATGGTCTGCGGAACACTGTCAGCAATTGCAATACCCAATGCCTCCTGCATACGATCAACAGCTTTCTGCCTGAACTGCGCCAGCATCTGGGGAATCAATGGTTCAACCCGAGCGACAATCTCCTGCATGGCAGTGACTTTCTCCAGCAACGCCTTTGTCAATGATGCTCCTTCCCTTTCGCGTTCTGCCGTGAAAGCCTGAACAATCGTTGATATGGCATCTTTCACCTGTGCCTGGAGAATTTCCTGATCAGGTACCGCTTCTTCAATCATCCCCGGCCAACGGAGGATTTCATTGACAGACATTCCCTGTGCCTGCAGGCTGCGCTGAAGCACTTCATCCTGCAATTTCATCACTTCAGTCAACAGCGCATCATTCAACCGTAAGGATGACGATGCATGAACGCCTCTGCCAAAAGACAGACGGCACTCAACCTTGCCCCGTTTGACCTGCTGCATGATGGTTTCACGGAATACCGGTTCATACATCCGAAACTCATCATTCATCCTGAACTGAAGATCCAAGAAACGTGAATTGACACTTTTCAGCTCAATAGTCAGTGTCCCAGCCACTGTCTCAACAGTGGCTGTCGCATAAGCGGTCATGCTGCGTACAGCCATTTGGACTCCTTATCGGATAATATAAAAACAGAAACAACGCCGGTCATGATAAAAAACGGCACGCCCAGACGTGCCGTTTTCCGTAGCGTACCTGAGGATCAGATATTATTTGCTACGGCTACGGTATTCACCGGTGCGGGTATCAATTTCAATCTTGTCACCGATTTCAACGAACAGAGGAACCTGCAGGGTATAACCGCCTTCCTTACCACTGGCGATCCGGGCGGATTTCATGACCTTACCGGAAGAAGTATCCCCTTTGACAGCTGGTTCAGTATAGACAACTTCACGGACGACAACATTCGGCAGTTCTACAGCAATGGGTTTTTCGTTGTAGAAAGTGATTTCGCAAGGCATTGCGTCTTCCAGATAATTCAGGACATCACCCATGCAGTCTTCTTCAACTTCATACTGGTTGTATTCAGCATCCATGAAAACATAATAAGGATCAGCCTGATAGGAATAGGTGACTTCCTTCTTATCGAGAACAACCGTGTCAAACTTTTCGTCAGCACGGTAAACCGCTTCCATTGGGGAACCAGTCAGCAGATTCTTCATCTTCATTTTACAGACGGAAGAATTGCGACCAGACTTGGAATATTCAGATTTCAGGACCACCATTGGGTCATTGTTGATCATAACAACGTTACCGACCCGTACTTCTTGTGCTGTTTTCATAAAAAATAGATATCAGTAATTGAAAAATAAAATGTCAGTAGGAATCCCGGCAGCCTCGAAAATATCGTATAGAACGCCACCAATAAGGAAAATCATAATATTCTAACGCAAAGAATCCACAAATCGAACCAAAGTTGTTGATAAATCAGGCTGTTCTGTCAGTTTTTTACGCCAAACAGCACCATATTGTTTCAATTTAGGCAGGATTGCCCTGAATCCTGACCAAGATGCTGTGAAATTGCCCTGCTCTGC
>JBJEXA010000139.1:0-2393 GCA_051885335.1 Oxalobacter sp.
TCCAGCCGTTTAATCAGAAGCAGGAATTATCCTTCAGTCAGACGGAAACTCTGGGAGACTTCTATATGAACACCTCCCGTTTGCCAAGCTCTGTTTGGATTTCTGGCAATGGAATCAGGTTGCCGTTCTATATCCAGCTTTCTGGTTTCAACCATTGCCTTGATGTATTCCGCAGATGTGCTTCTTATTCTTTGCCCGGATTCTTATTAATCCTGTCATAGATTAATCAAAGTCCAGAACTTCCGTCAGTTTAAACACATCCCGGTCTTACCTGTCCCTGTCATCATCTCCAACATTGCCTGCGTAACCTTTCTGCTGTCCATGCCTTTTTTTGGTTTTGTTTCTTTCCTACCGTCCCATGGGGATTATCCACAGGGCGGATTCTCTATCATCAACGCCCTGGTGGGCAATTCCCACTCAGGACACTGATATGGTTTCTCTCATAACGGATGCCATGCACCAGCATGAACCACATTGTCCTCAGTATCCGGTTTGCCATGACTCCTACCACCACATTCGTGTGGTGTCAGGTTGTTGAAGAAGATTGCATAGCTGGAAACTGATGCTTTCAATCATCAGTTTCCGTCACTTCATCTTCTGAAAGCTCCAGATATTCGGTGTCACCAGATAGAGAACAACACATGGTGATTTCAAGGCTGGGCAATCCACCGTAGATTTTCATCCGGCTTTCTGCCATATCAATGTAGGATTGGATGGTCTGGTCGGAGACGTTGCCTGCCAGGTTTTCGCAGACAAAGTCTGCGATGGCTTTTTTTCCTGCCTCGTTGATGATTCTGCCCATGATGCTGCCTCCTTTGCCTGAATGGTTTGCAATACCAATGATTATGGCATATCTGCCTGGTTTCCAATAAAACACTTTCATATTCTTTTGGTGTCGCTATCTCCAGCTTACCGGAAATACAGACTGCATTTTGACCCCATTGCCTAGAATATCTATCATTATGTGATTTTATCTATTGGGTATTTATCAGGCATCATTTCCTGTCTTTTTCCGATGAACCGTTTCCAGTCTTATCTCAGTCATTACAAGCATCTGATGGTGTTGGGCATTCCCATCATGATTGGGCAGATCGGCACGATTGTGCTGGGTTTTGCTGACACCATGATGATTGGCTGGTACAGCACGGAAGCTTTAGGTGCATCCGGCTTTGTCAACAACCTTTTCAATCTGGTCATTATTGGAAGCACGGGTTTTTCCTATGGTCTGACGCCATTGGTCAGCTCATATTATGGTCAGGGAAGACTTCAAGGTATCGGTCGTTTATTGAAAAACGCATTATGGGTCAATTGCTCTGTCGCTATCGTTTTCACGGTCATCATGGGGATTGTCTACCATCATATCGAATGCTTCGACCAGCCATTGACACTGATACCATTGATCAAACCGTATTACCTTGTTTTACTGACATCATTGGTGCCTGTTCTGCTGTTCAATGCCTTGCGGCAGTTTGCCGATGGCATTACAGATACAAAAACCCCGATGTGGATCCTGGCTGTCGGAAATGCGTTGAACGTCTTCTGCAACTGGCTGTTGATTTATGGTCATTGGGGATTTCCTGAATTGGGATTGTTGGGCGCGGGCATTGCCACGCTCTTTTCGCGCATTGCCATGCTGGTGGTTTTCATCGTGGTTTTCCTGATGTGTTCCCGTTACCGAGTGTACCTGAAAGGCTTTATCCGTTCACCGACCAATAGCAGGGATTTCCTGATATTGAACCGTATGGGCTGGCCATTGGCATTGCAGATGGCAATGGAAACAGCGGCGTTCTGCCTATCTGCTGTCATAGTTGGCTGGCTCGGTACGGAGGCATTGGCAGCCCACCAAATAATGCTGACCATCAGCACGGTATTTTTCATGATGTATTATGGGATGGGGGCTGCAACTTCTGTCAGGGTCAGTTATTTCCTAGGAAGACTGAACATTGCAGAAGCCAGACGAACAGCATTCAGCGGTTTTCATCTGACATTGGTCATGGCATTGGTCATGAACATTGTGTTCTGGCAGATCAGGTTCCTGGTGGGCGAGTTGTTCACTGACCATGCGACTGTCTTGTATATGCTGTCTGGACTTTTCCTGCCAATGGTAGTTTACCAGTTCGGAGACTGCCTGCAGATTACGTTTGCCAATGCCCTTCGGGGCATCATGGATGTCAGGTTCCTGATGCTTTCCTCATTCATCGCCTATTTCATCATTTCCTTGCCATTGAGCTACATCCTTGGCATCATGCTTGGGTTTGGTCTGACGGGTATCTGGATGGCATTCCCTTTCGGGCTAACCAGTGCTGGACTGATGTTCCTGTTCCGTTTCCTGAAGAGGACAAGAATCATTGAAAACCATCTGATTGCCCAAGAGCTTCATACCACTAGTCCTT
>JBJEXA010000140.1:0-2386 GCA_051885335.1 Oxalobacter sp.
CATCTTCGGCAAACGATTTGGTCAGTTGTTCTGACAACTGTTTTTTCTGGACAGCTCCGGCGTTCTGCTTTTTCATGGATGTATCTGTAAAACCTTCAGAAAATTTCTTGATCAGATCCCTTTCAAGGATTACTCACTATGAGTGACGGGTATCTGCCCGGAAGCAGATACCGTCTTTCTGGAATACATGTATCTTTAATGGCCCATATAGCTCCACATGCCTAGAACTGGTATTTCATACCAATCGAAGTCTCAAACTCTTTGCCGTAATGGGCACCATCCTCACGTTCAAGATAAGCATAAGCGCGGGCATTCTTGCTGATGTTCCAGTCCCCACCAATACCGTAGTAAACGCGCGTTCCCAGGAGTTTGTCCTCAAATCTGATGTCATCCATCCGGATCTTCTGCTGTCCACCAAATTCATGTTTGACACCGCCACGCAGATGGAGATTGCCCAGCGTCTTGTCCTGCATGCCGATGACTCCACCGATCCTGCCTGTCAGGCTGTTGTAGTTGTCCTGCCTGACCTTGAAGTTGGCGATATTGAAGCTGTCGCCTTTCACGTGGAAATAGGACAGCTGTGTCTGAGGCTCGACAAAGAAGCGGCTGTTTTCACCCCATGCTATCTTTCTTCCGATTTCAGCCGAGATGCCATAACCGTAGTCGGTATAGGTGCCCCTGACAGATTTCCCATCGAGCATGTTGGTGCGGATGGCGTCTTTATAACGGCTGGCGGAAAGAACGAAATCACCATACCAGCCTTCGGGATTGGTGTAGGTGGCGTAAAGGTTGAGGCCGTAGCCATCGACATCACCGTTTGCCTTGTACCGGGAATTCGTGGTTTTCTGCTGACCGGTTGCCGCCTTGAGACTCCCGCCGATGAGCCAGTTTGGATTGACCTGGCGGTCGAGGCCGAAGTTCAAGCGGTACATCGTCTGGCGGTAGCCTGTCCCATAATAGCCTGAAGCATGGTCGCGTTGTCCAGTAGCAGAGACCCAGAGGCCGTCTGCTGCTGTTTCCCTGACTTCACCGAGGCGTTTCCTCAAATCTGAGAGGTCATCCAGATACATCGACATCTGACCGCCCATGCCAGCCATAGCAGCAACGGCACTGCCTGCAGGGGACAGCTGTGGATAAGGATCAGGACCTGGTGATGGGGTATCAATGAGTTCGAACCAGTAAACGCCCGCATCTGTGTCGTCACGATAGACCGAATAATTGTAGGTATTCTCTGTCACAAACACCCTTTCCCGTGATGCTGTATAGGAAACGGCCTGTTTTTCTTCATGCTGGTTATTGTTCGCCAATGCCTGCTTGATCTGTCCATTGGTTGTGACATAGACCGGAATCAGCTTGCGTGTCTCGTCAATAGCAATGATGTTCCAATCCGATACCGAGAGCGACTTACCCGATCCAACTCCAGCTCCCGCCTCAGCAGCCATTTCAAAATTATCGGACTGGGCAACCCGTTCTTCGTGGTCCTGTTGTCCTTGAAATGTTTCAGGGGCATCCGGATTCCTCGGGAGTTTAAGGTCTACATCCAGACGCAGACTGGCATCACTATTGACTGAAAGCCCGCCAATGGTGAAGTTCTGGACTTTGCCATTGATGGTGTTGATGGTTGGATTTGCTGTCCCTTCCATAATACTTAGGTTTGAGGATGTCAGGACATTTTCGGTTCCAAGAAGTGATAACCGTCCGGCATACAGATTGATATTTGCATTGAGCATTGGCGCATTTAATTGGATTTCGCCTGATATCGGGGATATTTCAGGACCGCTGATACCAGCATATTCACCGGTCTTGTTGATGTTCATGTTGATGCTGCCGCTCGTTGAAAACACAACTGGGTCATTGATCACAATATTGCCGTCTTCGAGATTACGGTAAAAGTCCAGATCTGCCCCATTGGTCAATGCATCGGCCGCTGCGATATTGACAGCATCGGAGGCATACCCTTTCGCATTCATGTTCAGGTCATAGCTGCCTTGGACAAACATTGCGAAACGCTCACCACTGTCAGAATCAGTGTTGCCACTGAAAAGGATATGGCTGTCTTTTGCGATGAAATCGGCTTTTTGCCGGGGGGCAGTATTATCATTCACTAGTAAGAATGCAGCGCCGCCATACTTACCTTTATTTCCGATAAAGGAGGTGTCTTTGACAGTCAGATCATTGCTGTTGTTTGAATTTGAATAGAAAAACAATGCTCCGCCATAACCGTTTGGGTTCCTGTTGCCTTCAAAAGTATCGCCATCAAACACGACTTGCCGTGCATCCCAGGCAAATACTGTGCTGCCAACCCAAATAGATGCCGAATTTTCGTAAGTGTTGTTCTTATAAATGGTATTGCTTGAGGTGAAAGTACTGCCTTCGGGGGACCGAT